>JAURVW010001456.1 GCA_030655275.1 Solirubrobacteraceae bacterium | reverse complement strand
CGTCGAGTCCCAGGCGGCGGGCGACACGCTCGGAGAGGTCGACGACGTCGCGGGCATGCTGCGCCGTGTATTCGTCCTTGGCCTCGAGCACGTCGATCAGGGTGCCGAGCGTGTTCGTGACCGTCGCCTCGACCTCGGCGGCGAGGGCTGCGCGATGCAGCGCCGCACCCACCTGCGCGCAGATGGCCTCGGCCAGCAGCACATCGTCGGCCTTGAACGCCTCGGGCGCGATCTGCTCGAGGTTCATCACGCCCCAGACCGTGCCGTCGACGGTGATCGGCAGCGACAGCTCCGAGCGCGGGTCGGTCGCTTCGTGGCGACCCAGGTAGTCGGGGTCCAGGCGGGTGTCGGGGACGAGCGAGATGGAGCCCGTCCGCGCGACGCGCCCGTTCACGCCGACGCCCACCGACTGCTCGAAGGCAAGGAAGCCGGGTTGCCCGACGAGCGGGCCGGCGGCGGCCACGACCCGCAACGTCGGGCCGTCGAGCCGCTGGATCACGGCGAGGTAGTACTGAAAGGCGTTGTGGAGCTCGGCCACGGCGAGCTCGGCGATCGCGGCCTCGTTCTGCAGGGGCGCCAGCTGCACCGAGAGCCGGGCAGCCACGGCGAGGCGTTCGTGGCCGAGGCGCTCGGCATCGGTCACGAGGTCGTCCGGCACCGGAGGCATCGGACGCCCCGGCTTGCGGGGCGACGTGCCGTGGCGGCCGTCGGTCGTCAGCTCGGGGGCGAACGCGGTCGCACGGCGGCGACGAGCGGGAGACCTCTCCATCTGGGTTCGTTGTCCTTGGGCGGGGGAGTTGCGTGGGGACGTCGCCGGGCAGGACCCCGACGTCGCATCTCGGTACTCGGCGGGGTTCGGGAAGGCATTGAGCCCCGGAACGCGCCAATGGACATCAATCTGGACGCAGTGTTTCCGGCCGATGAACTCACGCGACCAGTTCGTCCCCCGGCCGCGGGACGGGAGGGCGCTTCAGCGGACGGCGATGGAGAACGTGGCGACCGACGGCCGGCCGGGCTCCGCCAGGCGCAGGCCGTCGCCCGACACCAGCGCGCTCGTCGGCGCGGCCATCGGTTCGAAGCAGATGACGGGGTCTTCGGCCGGCGCGAACACCTGCGCGGCCGGGTAGCCCTCCTCGAAGACGACCTCGATCCTTCGGCCCCCGCCTTCGAGGGCGAAGGTCGCGCCGGTCCGGAGTGCGTCGTAGCCGTCGTCGAACGTGCGATCGGCCAACGTGAAGGTCTCGGCCGGGGTCGGGTCGGCGGCGCCGGTGGGGATGCCTCGCTCGTCGACCGGCCGGTGGCGCATCGCTGGCAGCTCGACCTGCCAGGCCTCACGCGGCACGCCGGGAAGCTGGAGGTACGGGTGGAAGCCGAAGGCGAGCGGCACGGGCCGGTCGCTCGTGGGAACGACGGTGGTGGTGATCGTGAGCCGGCCGCCGGTGAGGGTGACGCTCAGCTCGACCTCGTGCGGGAACGGAAAGGACGGCAGCAGCTCGGGCTGGTCGGCGAGCAGGAGCGAGGCCACCAGGACGGGACGCTCGTCGCCGTCCGCGCCGACGGGCGGCTCCACCTTCCAGTGCGGAGAGGCGGCGAGCAGGCCGTGGATCGGCAGACCGCCGGGGTCGAGCCGCACGCCGGGCGCGCCGTCCGGAAGGTCGACGGTGACGCCGGCCGCCGTGTAGCTGCGACCCGACAGGCGGTTCGCCCACGGATGCAGGAACGGGATCCCCATCGTCTTGCCGTCGGTGCGGTAGGCCTCAAAGCCGCGTCGCTGCCCGAGCAGCTCCTCCCCGCGGTGCAGCAGCGAGCTGCCGATCATCCCGGCGCTCGGGACGAACGTGGCGACGAGGTCGTGCTCGCGGTCGACGAGTCGCACGGCGCCGGCAGGCGTCGACGGGGGCGGGGTCGCGGTCATGGCCTGGGGTACGGGGTCGGGCGGGGCATCGGTTCAGATCGACCGGTGAGCCGGGCGGGTCGGTCGGCGCCATCCTGACGCAAGCCTGCCGCGTCTGCCAACCGCCGCCGCGACGCGGGCGACCCTCGGTATCCCGCGGCCGTGTGGATCGCCGCGCGTCAGCGCACGACGCGGATGTGGCGCTCGACCGGCGCCAGGCGCCTGCCATCGGAGTCGGTCGCCTCGATGCTCACGCGGTAGTCGCCGAGGGCGAGCGTCCGGCCACTCCACGTCGGCGAGAGCCGGAACGAGGTCGTGCCCGTCTTGCCGGCGGCGAAGCTGCGGCTCCCGGCCTTGGCGACGTACCGGCGGCAGGCCTTCTTCTTGCGGTTGGCCTTCGACGGGGCCCGGCAGGTCTTGCCCTGCTTGCGACCGGTCTTCGCGACGAGCAGCTTCACGCGAAGCTTCGCCGGGCGATTCGTCGTGACCCTGACGGTCGCGCGGGTCGCCTTGCGGGCCTTCACCCGCTTGCGCTTGTTGGCCGCCCGGGCGCGATGCAGGGTCGACGGCTTCACCGATGCGCCCGTCACCTTCAGCGGCACGACCACGACCGGGGGCGGCGGCGGGATCACCGCGAACGTGGCAGGCGCGACGCGGTCGGCGGTCATCGCGATCGTGCAGGTCGGAGCGATGCCGGCCGGGGCGCAGTCGCCACCCCACCCCTTGAAGAGGTAGCCGGGCCGCGGCGTCGCCGTGAGCGTGACCGCGCGGCCACCACCGTAGCGCTGGCTGCAGTCCGTCACGCACGCGATCCCGGGCAGATCGGAGACGACCGTCCCGGCATTCAGATCGTTGACCGCCGTGACGAGGCGCTGCGTCACGGGCGGCGCGCTGCCCGGAGCGTCGAAGCGCAGGATGCGATCGTTGCCGGCGTCGGCGACCAGGAGCGTGGTGCCGGCCGCGTTCACCGCGAGGCCGCCGGGCTCGATCACCTGGCCGAGCGCCGCGCCCTCGACGGCGATCGTGTCCCACGTGAATCCGCCGACCCCGTCCGGCGTCCCGCGCACGATGCGCGTTCCACCGGCGGTCAGTGGCCGTCGCTCGCTCACGTAGAGCGTGCCGCTGGCATCGAAGGCGAGGCCGTTCGGCCGGTCCCACGTCGTGCCGTCGGGCCCAGCGACCTTGGTGTCGGTCGTCATGTTGCGGATCGCCTTCGTCTCCGCGACGAACGCCGTGCCGTCGGGTGAGACCGCGACGGCCACCGGCGCCGTCAGGCCGCTCTTCACGAGCGACACCCCGGCCGCGGCGTCCATCAGCGACAGCGTGCCCGCGGCGTCGTCGGTCACGTACATCCCGCCGCCGGGTGCCGGCGCGAGCCCGCGCGGGGAGATGAACGCCCCGGGCGCCGAGGTCGCGACGACCGGCCCGCTGCCGGTGTGCACCGCGACGCGGTCGTTGCCGGTGTCGGCGGTCCACAGGTTGCCGGCGGCGTCGTAGGCCACCTCCTCCGGTCGCGTGAACTGCCCGGCCGCGTCGCCGGGGAAGGTGAAGCCCGTGATCGAGCTGATCAGGCCGCGCTGGTCGACGTAGGTGCCGTCGGGCGAGAAGAACGCGAGACGTTCGTCGTAGGTGTCGGCCGCGACGATGCCGCCATCGGGCATGAACGCCACCCCCCGCGGTCGGCTGAGGTATCCCGGGCCGCGGCCCGCGACGCCCCAGGCGCTCTTCACCGCGCCGGCCGCGTCGAACTGTTGGATGCGGTTGCCGGCGGTGTCGGCGACGTACACGCCACTCGGGCCGTCGGCGAGCGCCCCGACCGAGCGGATGATCGACATCTGCCCAACGCCCGGCCCGTAGCCCGGGCGACCGATCGTCTGGATGAACTGCAGCGTCGCGGCGTCGAAGACCTGCACGCGCGCGCCGAGGTTGTCGGCGACGTAGAGCCGCGGCGGCACGGAGGAGTCGATGGCGACGTCGTACGGGTTCTGGAACTGCCCGGGGCCCGTGCCGTAGGCGCCGCCCTGCTGGAGGAAGGTGAGGCCGTCGGAGGCGAGCACGACGATGCGGTGGTGCACGTCGTCGGCGACGTAGAGCTTCGTCCCGGTCGCGTCGAGCGTGAGCCCCTGCGGCGCGTCGAGGCCGATCGACGGGGCGCTGATCTGCGGCGCGCCGACCGGCTGGAGGGTGCCCGGATCCAGGACGAACCGCTCGACCCGGTCGTTGCCCGCATCGGCGACGTAGACGATCGGTGGACCGCCCGGCGCCTGGAAGACCGCGATCCCGCTGGCACTGATCCCGACGCCCGTCGAGGCCACGCCGCTCATGAGCCGGAAGATGCTGTCGTCGCCCCAGCTCGCGAGAAGCTGGCCGCTCGCCGAGGCGAACACCTGCACGCGGTCGTTCTCGGCGTCGAGCACGTAGAGATGGCCGCTGCGGTCGACCGCCACGCCGCCGACGACGCCGAACCGGCCCGGCTCCTTGCGCGTTGCCCGGGCCCCGATGTTGAAGAGGTGGCGACCCCCGCCGTCGAAGGCCTGCACGACGCCGGAGTACTGGTCGCCGACGAACACCCGATTACCGGCATCGCTGACGGCGACGGCCTGCGGAAAGCGGAAGACGCCGTTGCCCTGGGGCTCCTCACCGACGACCGACGGGGTGAGCGGCGCGGCCGCGTGGGCCGCCGGAGCGACGAGACCCGGCAGGCCGGCCAGCGCGCAGAGGGCCGGAACGGCGGCGCGCAGGACGCGGAGGAGTGGACGACGACGGGCGGGCATCGTGCGTGAGAACCCGGTCGGCACCGAAACGTTGCGGTCAGGCCGTCGCGGGGTCCGGATCGACGACGAGGGGCCCGCGCCCGGCGTCGCGCGGCGCGCCGACGAGCTGCCCACCCGAGCAGTCCTCCGCCTTGACCACGCGCCGCGGATTGCGGATGCCCGCGATCCCGATCACGCCGCCGAGCGCGACGAGCACCGCTGCGATCCCCATGCCCTCGTGGAAGGCATCGAGCGAGGCTGCCTCCGCCGCCTGCGCCACGAGCCGGGCCTCCCCGCCCTCGAGCGAGGAGACGTCGGCGGTCGCGAGCGTGCGCGACTTGGCCTCCTCGACCACCGCGGCGGCGGCCGGAGTGAGGCGTTGGTCGGCAAGCTCGCGGTCGATCGCTCCCGAGAACGAGCCGGCGATCACGGCCCCGAGGCCGGCGATGGCGACGAGGCCGGCCACGCGCGCGACGGCGTTGTTGGTGGCCGACGCGATCCCGGCGTTGTGCTCGTCGGCGTCGGCCAGCACCGCGGCCGAGAGCGGTGCGACGGTGATCGAGAGGCCGATCGCGAAGAGCAGGAGCGCGGGCAGCAGGTCGACGACGTAGTCCACCTGCGCGGGTGCCCGCGTGAGCCAGGCCAGCCCGACGGCCGCGATGAGCGGGCCGCCGCCCATGAACGCGCGTGGACCGAACCGGTCCGCCAGGGCCCCGAAGCGCTTGGAGAGCGCGAACATCACGAGCGTCACGGGCAGCGTGGTGATCCCTGCCTCGAGCGCCGAGTACCCCGCGACCTGCTGGAGGAAGAGCACGAGGAAGAAGAACGTGATCGAGAGCCCGCCGTACATCACGAGCGTCTCGAGGTTGCCCGCCGAGAAGTTGCGGCGCCGGAACAACCCGAGCGGCAACATCGGGTCCTTGGCGCGCGCCTCGTGGAGCAGGAAGAGCGCGAACACCCCGAGCCCGCCGAGCAGCGGCCCGTAGACCTCGGCCGACGACCACCCGACGGCGGGCTGACGGATGAGCGCGAACACCGGACCGGCGAGCCCGAGGGCCCCGAGCACCGCGCCCGGCCAGTCGACGCGGCGACGGACCGTCTCCTCGCCTCGCCCGGGCACGGCGATCGCGACGAGCACGATCGTGAGGATCACGAACGGCACGTTGATCGCGAAGATCCAGCGCCAGGAGGCCTGGTCGATCAGCCAGCCTCCCGCGAACGGGCCGATCACGCCCGAGATCGCCTGCCACGCCGTCCAGGAACCGATCGCCGCGCCGCGCTCGTCCGGCGGGAAGACGGCGATGATCACCGCGAGCGCCGCCGGGGTGAGCAGCGCGCCGAACACGCCCTGGAGCCCGCGGGCGAGCACGAGCAACTCGATCGATGGCGCGGCCGCGCAGATCACGGAGGCGAGCCCGAAGCCCGCGACGCCGAGCGTGAAGACGCGCCGCTCACCGTAGACGTCGCCGAGCGAGCCGCCGATCAGGATGAGCGAGCCGAGTGCGAGCAGGTAGGCGTTCGACACCCATTGCTGCCCGGCGAGCCCGCCGCCGAGGTCACCCGAGATCGCCGGCAGGGCGACGTTGACGACGGTCGAGTCGAGCCCGACGACGAACGAGCCGAGGATCGCCGCGACGAGGGCGAGCCGTCGCCGGTCGGCGGGCGGATGGGTCGGGGCGGCAGACATCCCGGCTGAGCCTAGGTGAGTGTTTGCGCGACCTGCCTCGCGGCGGATACACGGGCCTTCGACCCACGCCGCAAAGGCACGAAGACCGTCGGTATCCAAACGCGCCGGGCATTGCCGATGACACCAACGGGCGGCACCTACGGTACTCCGCATGCGCCACCTCGCCCCCCGACGAATGCTGATCCCAGCCCTCGTCCTGTCGTCCCTCGCGGCGGCCTCCCCCGCCCTCGCAGCCGACCCCGACGCCGCCGACAACTGGGCCCGCTGGCTCGGTGTCCCGCGCGAGGCGACGGTCCGCTCGCTCGACTTCAACGGAACGGCGCTCTTCGCCGCCTCCGACGGCGACGGCGTCTTCGGCGCGCCGACGGCCGTGGGACCCTGGGCCCAGAGCAACAGCGGACTCGACACCGCCGAGGCCAAGGCGGTCCGTCAGGTGAAGGCCAGCCCTGACGGCCGTGTGTACGCCGCGACCAGCGCAGGCCTCTTCCGGTCGGCGGCCGGCCTCGGCGGCTGGACGCAGGTCGGCGGTGGCACCGGGCCGCGGAAGCTGAACATGGGCGGCGTGCAGTCGATCATGTTCAACGATCCGACCGGTCTCGGCATGACGGTCGCCGTCGCCGGTGCCGGCGGCGCGGGCGTCTACTACACGTCCGACGGCGGCGAACACTGGGATCGAGCCAGCGGCATGGCGACGCCCGAGAACGTCTACCACCTCACCTCCGGCCCCCTCCAGGTGCCGATGTACGCCGCGGCCGACAACGGCGTCTACTCGTCGCTCGACTTCGGCCGCTCGTGGATCCTGACGTCGGACGGCATCCCGCCCGGCGAGACCACGTTGCGCGTCGCGGTCTCCCCGACGAACCCGAAGGACCTCTACGCCTCCACCTCGAGCAGCGTCTACCGCTCCTCGACGGGCGGAATCACGTGGGACGAGATCGACGGCACCGACGGCCAGACGCTTCCGGGCGGCGGCAAGCGCGCCTTCCTCCTCACCCCCGACCTCTCCGGCAAGTTCGGCCCGAACCGCATGCTCGTCGGCACCGACAAGGGCGTCTACGGCACCGCCGACAACGGCCTCCACTGGAAGCCGCTCGCCGGGGCGACGTTCGCCCCTGACGCCGCCACGCCGATGGAGCAGCGCCAGGTCCAGTCCCTGTCGATCGGCTTCAACACGCCGGTGATCATGGCCGGCACCCAGGGCTTCGGCGTCTTCAACCTGCCGGTCACGCCGGTGGGCGGCGGCACGCCGGCCGTCGCGCCGGCCAGCGCCCTGAACGCCGGAACCGAGCTCAAGGTCACCAACCTCGACGAGACCAACGGCGACTTCTCCAAGCGCCGCTTCATGAACTTCCTGGGGACGAAGCCGTACTTCTACGCCTACCAGTGGTTCAAGTGCACGATGGCGCAGACGGCCTCCTGCACCACCGAGATCGACGGCGCGACCTCCGCCTCGTACGTGATCCCGAAGGCCGACGGCGGCTCGATGACCACCCGCTACGCCCTGCGCGTCACGGTGCGCAGCCTCGTCTCACCGCTCCCGGTCGTGTCGTGGTCGACGCCGACCGCCGCCGGCGTCGCCGCGCTCCCGGGCGCCGCGCCGAAGCCGCTCGCGGCGACCTCGGTCGCGCTCGCGCCCGCAGGCCAGCCGGTCTGGGGCTCGACCCTCACGATCAACGCCCCGACCTGGCGGACCGAAGCCGCCGCGGCCGCGATCACGCCGGACGTCGTGAAGTACAAGTGGGAGCGCTGCGACGGCAACGGCAACGACTGCGCGCCCATCAACGGTGCCACGAAGGTGTCCTACGCGATCACGACCGAGGACATCGGCAAGAAGATCAGTGCGTCGGTGAGCGCGACGAAGGGCGGCGCCGGCGGTGAGTGGTGGTTCGCGGGCCTGTCCTCGACCGTCCTCAACAAGGCCCCGCTCACCACGGTGAAGCCGCGGATCGTCGGCGACGCATACACGGGCGTGAAGCTCAGCTCCTCGGCGGGCGGCTACTCCGGCTACGACATGACCTACGAGCGTCGCTGGTTCCGTTGCGAGGCGGACGGCCTCGGCTGCAACGCGATCTCGTTCCCGGCGGAGACCGGCTC
>JAURVW010000275.1 GCA_030655275.1 Solirubrobacteraceae bacterium | reverse complement strand
ACGGCCTCCCAGTCGCCGAAGCGATCACGCAGCGACAGGTAGGCGACGTCGCGGTTGCGGTCGTTCGTCGCCTGCGAGAGCACCGTGAGGATCAGTTCGCCGATCGGGTCGAAGTGCGGTCGCTCGACCGGAACGCCGTAGACGCCCTGGAGCCGGCCGCGTAGGCGAACGATCCGATCGCGCGACGGTGGCTTCCAGTCGGCGCGGGCGACGCTCGCCTTGCCGCGCACCTGCGGGCCGGTGCGTCTGGCCGGCGGCGCCCCGCCGGAGGCGGTGGCCGGCTTGGCGGCGGCCCTGCGCTTCGGCGCCGGGCTCAGGTCGCGCCCCAGCGCTGCACGACGGCGGCGGCCTTCTCCATCGCCTCCGGGAGCGCGACGTTGAGCGACGGCGCATAGCCGCCGGAGGCCGCGAGGCGGGCCAAGAGCACCCCGGTGACGGCATCGCCGGCCCCCGCGGCATTGCGCACGACGACGGGGATCGACGGCACCTCCCGCGACACGCCGTTCTCACCGCGGAGCACGGCGCCGCGGTCGCCGGACGTGATCACCACGTTACGGGCCACGTCGCCCCGCAGCGCCTCGGCGGCGCGAACCGGGTCGCTCTCGCCGGTGAGCACCTCGGCCTCGTGGGCGTTCATCTTCGCCAGGAACGCGCCCTCGAGCAGAGCGAGCGTTTCGCGGCGCATCTCGGCGGCGTCGGCCCATCGGTTCGGGCGCAGGTTGGCGTCGACCACGACCTTCTTGCCCTCGGCCAGCGCCTGCGCGCGGGCACCCATCGTGAGTCGACGCTCCTGCTCGCCGAGCAGCGTGTTGGAGGTGAGGAGGACGAGTCCGGCCTGCGACACCGCGCGCGAGATTCGCTCGGCGGCGGGGACGAGCCCGAGGCCGGTGGTGCTGCCGTAGACGGTGTAGTCCGGCTCGCCGCGGCCGCTCACTGTGACGAGCACGACCGGCGTGACGCCGCCGCGCTCGAGGACGAAGTCGGTCGTGTCGACCCCCGCGGCCCGCAGCTGCTCCTCGAGCCACCGGCCCCACGGGTCGTCGCC
>JAURVW010001439.1 GCA_030655275.1 Solirubrobacteraceae bacterium | reverse complement strand
CAGCCGCGTGCTGCTGAGCGGCAACCGCGCCAACAACATCGAAGCGATCGGCGCCAAGGGCTCGATCGCCCTGGGCGCCGTCGGCTCGCTGCAGCTGCCGGGCCGCGCATCGGCCAACAGCGTGCTGGCCGACGAATCCGACATGCGCCGCATGCAACTGTCCGGCACCGGCAACGTCGCCGACGGCGTGCAGTCGGTCGGCGGTGCGGCGCTCGCCAACGCGACCACACTGGCGCGCAGCACGGTCGAAGACCTGAACATCACACAAGGCACCAACACCGCGCGCAACGTGCGTGCCGGCGGTGGCTCCGGCGGCGTGGGCGGCGGGTTGGTGGCTTCGGCCGACCTGACCGGCGTGGCGGCTGCCAACAGCTTCGCGGCCGCCGGCAGCCAGGTGAAGGGCGCGCGCATCACGCAACAGACCAACGACGTCGATGGCGTTGGCGCGCTGGGCGGCACGGCGCTGGCCAACAGCGTCAGCCTGGCCGACTACACCGGCAGCGATCTGCGCAACTACCAGGCGCTCCAGTCGAACAACCGGGCGAGCCAGGTCGAAGCCAGCGGCGGCAGCGGCTCGCTGCTGATGGGCGCGCTGGCCGACGTGACGATGTCGGCCTCGGCGCTGGCCAACAGCATTTCGGTCAGCCAGGGCGACGTGCAGGGCGCCACGCGCCACACGCTCACCGGCAACACGGCCGACAGCGTGCAGGCCGTGGGCGGCGCGGCGGCGGCCAACAGCATCTGGCTGCAGCAGTCGACCACGCAGCGCAGCAACGTCACGCTGAGCAACAACACGGCGAACAACATCCGCACGGCGGGTGGCAGCGCCAGCGTCGGCGGCGGCGCGGTCGGCGCGTTCGAGCGCAACGGCCGTGCGCTGGCCAACAGCTTGGCGCTCGACAGCAACGCAAACCTGCAGAACACGCCGGCCACCCTCTCCGGCAACACGGCGCGCGGCGTGGAAGGCTCGGGCGGGCTCGCCGCCGCCAACAGCGTGCTGCTGAGCGACGCACAGGTGCAGAACGGCAGCCTCACGGTCAGCGGCAACACGGCCGAGAACGTGCGGGCGACCGGCTTCCAGGGCAGTGCCGGTGGCGGCCTGCTGTTCTCGAGCAAGCAGAACGCGATGGCGCTGGTCAACAGCCTCGGCGTGTTCGGCTCGACGGTGGACGCGCGCTCGATCGCGCTGTCCGGCAACACCGGGCGGGATCTGTCGGCGCAGGGCGGCAAGCTGGTGGCCAACAGCGTGAGTGTCGAGAAGGGCGAGGGCGGCGGATCGCGCCTGT
>JAURVW010000273.1 GCA_030655275.1 Solirubrobacteraceae bacterium | reverse complement strand
CGCGACGACCTCCACCTTCCTCGACGTGATCGTTGCGACCTTCGTCGTGTGGGCGGCGCTGCTCGTGGTGCGCGGGCTGCAGCCGGCCGCCGCGGATCGCACGTGGCCTCGCCCGCCCGCCTCGCCGACCGGTGCCCTCGTGCTGCTCCTGCTTGCCGGCCTGCTGCGGCCGGAGGCGTGGGTGCTGGCCGGGGTCCTCTGGCTCTGGTGGTGGCGTGCCGGTTCCGGTGAGCGCTCGACCGCGCGGGTCGTCGGCCTCGCGGCGCTCGTGGGTGCGGCGCCCGCATCGTGGCTGGTCTTCGACGCGATCTTCAGCGGCGACCCACTCTTCAGCGTGCACGAGACGAGCCGTGTCAACGCGATCGTGCGCGCGGGCAAGGGGCTCCCGGGCACCCTCAAGGAGCACGTCGTCGCGATCCCACGCAACATCGCGCACGCGGCCGGCCCCGAGATCATCGTCGTGGTCCTCGTGATCACGGCCGTGCTCGTGTGGCCGTCGCTCGCCCGTCGGAGGCCGTTCTCTCTCGTCGCGCTCCCGCAGGCCCAGCGCGGCGCCGTGCTCGTGCTGCTCGCCGGCTCGGTGCTCTACGCCCTCGTCCTGGCGGCGGAGTCCCTCAGCGGCTCGTTGCTCTTCGCACGCTTCGCGATCTCGCTCACCGGGCTGCTCATCGCGATCTCCGCGATCGGCATCGTCGCGGTCGCCCGCGCCGTGTGGCCGGGCGACGGCGGATCCGTGCCCTGGGTGCCGGTCGCCGTGATGGGGGTCGTCCTGGCTCTCGCCCAACTGCCGCTGCTCATCGACGCGCGCAGGATCACGGGGGAGGAGCACGACCGCTACGCCGTCGCCCGCGAGGCCGTGACGCCCGGCGTGCCCTGCGAGCCGATCGTGGTGCCGAACACGAACATCCGCGCGTACATCGCCGTCTGGGCGGACGTGCGCGGCGACCAGGTGCTCGACGCCGGCAAGCATCAGCCGCCGGCGCAGGCCAGCTACGTCACCGCGACGGGGACGGAGCCCGACAAGCTCCTGCGCGATCCGAGCTTCCCGCAGACCGACGTGGGGCCCATCACCACGCCCGTCCGCGAACGGAACGGTTGGATCATCGCCTCCACCTGCAAGGGGGGCCGCTAGATGGCTGCCACGCCCGCACCCGCCGCCGACGGGGCTGCCGCGCCCTCGCGCTCGCGTGCCGACCTCGTGAGCTGGGCGATCCTCCTGCTCTACGTCGCGGTGCTGCTCCTGCTCTCGTGGAAGCGCTGGGGCAATCCGCTCGGCGACGTGGGCCTCGATCTCACCGTCGCCTCCGGCTGGCTCGACGGCGTCCTGCCCTACCGCGACGTGCGCTACTGGTACGGCCCGCTCGGCATCGGCGTGCTCGCCACCGCGTTCGCCGTCCTCGGCTCGCACCTGTGGGTCGCGATGCTCGTCGGCCTGGCGCAGACGGCCCTGATCGCCGAACTCACCCGCCGCCTCGCGAGGCGTTGGCTGCCCGTGCCCGCGACGCTCGGCGTGGTGGCCGTGGTGCTGTCGATCGGCTTCAGCGGCACCCTCTCGAACTTCACGATGCCCCACACGTTCGCGGCGACGACGGGGCTGATCGCCCTGCTCTTCGCCCTCCTCGCGCTGTCGCACGAGCGGTTCGCGCTCGCCGGCCTGGCCGTCGGCGCGACGGCCCTCTCGCGGCCGGAGTTCTTCGCGTTCGGTGTGGCCGCGGTCGGCGGCGCGGCGTTCGGCGCCTGGCGCCAGGGCGGGTTTGCCGCGGCGCTGCGTGAGAGCGCGAAGGCCGTCGGCACCACGCTCCTGGTCGCCGTGCCCGTGCTCGGCTTCTTCGCGATCGAGGCCGGCGCCTACCGCGTCTTCTTCGAGAACATCTTCCCGCTCGAGTTCCTGCGCACCGTCGGCGCGACCTTCGAGCACGACCAGCACCCGTTTGACCTCCCGAGCGTCGGCACGCTCCTCGTGCGCGGCGCCGTGCTCGCGATCGCGGTGTGGGTGTTCATGGCGGCCTGGTCGATCGTCGCGGCCCATCGCGCCGAGGAGCGCGTCGTGCTGCCGGGCTCGCCGGTCCGCATCCTGGGCGGAGCGGTCGTGGCCATCGTGGTCGGGATGGGCCTCGCCGTCTTGGGCGGCGATGCGGGCCAGCCCGTCTCGCTCGTGAAGTCCGACGCGACCCGCTTCATCTTCGCGATGACCGCGCTGCCAGCCGTCGGCCTCGGCATGCTGCTCGTCGCCGCGCGGGCCTGGCTCCGCAAGGACGCGTCGCCGCTGGCTACGGACTACGCCGGTCCGGCCGATGTCGCCGCCGACGGTGCGGTCGACGGCGACGCGGTCATCAGCAACGCGCCCCGCGCCGCCGATTCGTCGGGCTGGGTCGCCGCCGGGGCGCTCATCGCCGCGGCCGCGGCCTGCAGCCTGCGGTCCTACGCGCAGTTCTCGACCGACGTCTACGGCACCTACTACGCCGCCCCGGTCGTGGTCCTCGCCGGGATCCTGCTCTACCGCCTCGTGGCCGCCCGGCCGTCGATCCAGGGCGGACGCCTCGCGGTCCCGGTCGTCTTCGCACTCGCCGCCGCGACGCTGTCGGCCCACGCCTACCTCGGGCTCTACCGCGACTTCTCGAAAGAGGTCACGACGCCGAACGGCTCCTTCATCGCCGACGCGGCCGCCGGCGACAACATGAACGCCGCCTTCCGCCGACTCGCGGAGCTCGGGGTCCAGCCGGGCGAGCGGATCGTCGCGATGCCGCAGGAGCCGGGTTTCTACTTCCTCACGGGCGCGCGCCCCGCGCTTTACGACTCCACCTTCCTGCCTGGCGTCCTGGCGACCCGTGAGGACGACGAGGCGGCGGCGGACGCCCTGCTCACGGGCGAGGGCGTGCCGCGTCAGGCCCGCCCGGTGGACGGCGAGACGTACGTCCCGCCACGTCTCGTGATCGAGACGAACTGGAACTTCGCGCTCTGGGGCTTCGACCGCCAGGGCGTCGACGTCAACCGCGCGCTCCACCGGGCCGTCGTCGACAACTACGACGTGGTCGGCCGCTTCGGCGACACGCAGACGCTCCCGCCGAAGCTGTCGCTCGGTCGCGCCTTCACGATCTACGAGCTGCGGTAGGACGAGCGACAGCTCCTCCCGGGGCTCCCATCCCGGAAAGAGCTGCGCAGCTTGGTCGGTCGCTGCGGGGCTGCGCGCAGAGGCACAGCCGGCAGGGCCAGAGGTGTGGTGGTCAGCCGTCGCGACGAGGCATGATCAGCCGTCCCTACGGGGCATCAGACGTTCACCGAGGCCTTGCGCGCGGCCTGGGCCTTGCGGAGCGAGGCGCTGCGCGCGACGCGCTTGGCCTTCTTGACGGCGGACTTGTGGGCCTTCGTGCCGTTCTTGAGCTTCGCGTCGATGCAGACGACCGCGGAACCCTTCGTGCTCACGAAGCGCGCCTTGCGGGCGTTCCAGCGGAGCGTGGGGTAGGTGACGCGGGTCTTCTTGCAGTCCGTGGTCTGCGTCGCGTCGCCGGTGCCGCCCTGGCCCTGGACCGCGGAGCCCTTCGTGGGCGCCTTCGTGGTCGTGGTCTTGCCGGGCTGCACGCTGGCGCCGGTGCCGGTCGTCGGAGCATCGGGGGCGCCGGCGGTAGCGCCGGCCCCGAGGAGCACCGCGCCGCGGCCCGCGCCGACGGTGACCGTGGTGACCGTGGCGCCGTCGATGGTGGTCATCGGCTGCGGCAGCGTGACGGTGCGGGTGGGGGCGCCGGGCTCGTTGACGAGCACGATGCCGCCGGTGAAGTCGCGGCGGATGGTGCCCTGCCAGTCGTAGCGGCCCGAGGTCGCGGTGCCGAGGTCGGTGTCCCAGCCCTTCCACCAGCTGTCGGGGCCCTGGGAGATCTCGCCGACGCCGTCCTTGCCGGCGTTCACGAGGAGGTAGTTCGCGAGCGAGTACTCCATGCCGGCGGAGGTGTTGTCGAAGGCGTCGACGATGACGCCCTTGCCCATCGCGTGGACGCGGTCGACGAAGCCGTGCAGTGCGCGCACGCCCCACTCGCCGTTTCCGCCGGTGAGGCCGCCGTCGTTGAAGCCGCGCTCGATGTTGATGTAGTCGGCGGAGGCGATCTGACGCTGGACGTCCGGGTTGGCGTCACGGCCGGCGCCCTGTCCGGCGTACCAGATGGAGTTGTGGAGGATCTCGGTGCTCGGGAGCTCGCGGCGGATCTGCTCGGTGAAGTCGGCCATCGCCTTGCGCCAGTCGTCGGCGGTCATCGTGCGGCCGAGGGTGGCGGAGTAGGGGGCCACGTCGGTGCCGGCGGCGTTGGAGACTCGGCGCTCGAGGTTGACGTCGTCGATCCAGGCGCCCTTGTAGCCCTTGGCGATCGCGGCCTTCAGGTTGGCGATCCAGCTCGCGCGGTAGGCCGGGTTGGTGATGTCGGCGGCGTACTGCGGGCACCAGTTGTTGCCGCAGCCCCACGGGATGTAGAGCTTCTCGCCCGTCTGGCTCTTGAGGATCCAGTCCGGGTTCTGCGAGGCCTGCGGCGAGCCGTTGCCGATCGCGTAGAGGTCCTTGTAGACCCAGCCCTTCGTGTACCAGGAGGTCATGCCGTCGAAGAACGGGTTGAAGACCTCGGCACGCCAGAACTTCTTGTTCAGCCACGCCTGCTGGGCGGGCGACGTGTTCGTCACGTGGCGATCGAACTCCGGGGTCATGCGCTTCACGAAGCGGACCTCCCCGGTGCGTCCCGACGCATCAGTGGCGGCCTCGGCTGAGGCTGCTCCTGAGAATGCTGCGGCGATCGCGATGAGTGCGAGCGCGAGCGGGCGTCGAACCACGTGAATCCTTTCGGCGGCTGGGCTGCCTCCATCCGTGAAGGCCCCATGGCTTTGCGTCCCCGCCTTACGACGGGTTTGCCTTTGTCGAGGAAGACCGAGTGCGAGGGGTCCCGCGATCGATGCTCCGATGTCTTGCCCT
>JAURVW010001428.1 GCA_030655275.1 Solirubrobacteraceae bacterium | reverse complement strand
GCGATTGTCGAGCGCGACGAAGCTCTCGGCACCGAACACGGGCTCGGTGTACTGGTACTCGGCCGCGCCGATGTCGTTCGGCAGCGTCGTGTCGGCGCCGTAATTCGGCAGCACCCGCGGCTTGTCATAGCTCGTCAGCGGGAACTCCCCCCATCGGACGGTCGGGGCCGCATCGATCAGCACCGACCCCCATCGTGGCGCGAGATCCCCGCGTTCGCGGTCGGCGAACTTCGGATCACCGGTCACCCGGCGCTGTTCGCTCAGCGTGCAGGAGGACGACGGCGCGAGGACTCCCTCGCGGTAGATCGCGTCGACGGCCACCACCGACACCGGACCAGTGCCCGGCGAACAGGCGATCGCGCGAGCCGAGCCGATCGACAGCAGCCCGACGGCGTCGACCTTCGAGGGCTCGCTCCCTACGCCAGGACCGACTTCCAGGCCGGTTCCGTCGGCGGGCCCGACGAGCGTCGAGGTGAGCAGCCAGGTGCGCAGCCTGCCGGCGGCGGCGCTCGCGCCTTGGAGATCGACGACGGTTGCCCCCGAACGCGTGGCCGTGACGGTCGCCCTGTGCAGGATGAGGTTGAGCGCCACGCCGGTACGGGCGCGCAGCACGGTGGACGTCTGCGGTCCGCCGGTGAGGTCGGCGCGGATCCAGATCTCTTCGTCGAGGCCGTTGGCGGCCGCCTGGTCGATGTCGACCGTGGTGCTGCCGCCGCGAATGGGGGCATCGATCCGAAGTGAACCGGTTGCGCGGACCGCTGGAGCGCTCGCGGCGGCCGATGCCACGGGTGCAAGGATCGTGTTGTTCCAGCCGAAGAGCCGCGGACCGGTGGTGCGGACGCCGGTCACGTTCGGCGCCGGGGCGGGCACGTCGACCGCCGCGTCGAGGAGGCCCCGGCCGACGAGTTCGATGAGCGCATACGACCTCGTGGTGGCGGGGGCCCGGAAGACGACGTGCTCGACGCGGTTCGTCTCGCCTTCGAGAGTCAGCAGGGTGCCCGACTGCGCGGTGCCGGTGATGACGGCCCCACCGGCCTCCGGCCCCCGGATGACGTCGCCGTCGAGGTCGCGGAGATCGATCGTCCGGTCGATCACGTAGGTCTTCGCCTCGAGCGCGATGCGCGCCTGGAGACCGCGGTCTGGCCCGTCCGCGCTCAGCTCGACGGCCTCGAGCAGCTCGGCCCCGTTCTTCGGGAAGAAGGCATTCCCGTCGCGTTCGACCGCGGCCGACGCGGTTGACGGCACGACGAGGCCAGCGATCGCGAGGAGCGACGCCACAAGAATCCGGTGGGACACGGGCAGCAGCGTATCCCAGCGCGGGCGAAGAGACGATGGGGCTTTGCGTCCAGGAGAGGCGCGTCGCAACCCGGCGACGGGAACGTCGGTAACCCGCTTCGACGGCGCTCGTCGCCACGTCGAAAGCGCTCGTCACCACGCCCGAAAGCGTTCGTCACCGCGCCCGCCGGGCGTTCTCGCCCAATAGCAGGTTTCCAGGTGCGAACTTCCACTGCCCAGTAGCGGAAAACCGCACCCAGATTCCGGGGCTTCCCACCGGACGGCGCGCCGTCATCGAGGCCCCCGGCGCGGCGCCCACCCCGAAAACGCCGAAGGGCGCCGGGAAAACCCGACGCCCTTCGGCAAGACCACTCAGTTCACCCGGTCAGCCGCAGCCGGTACGGGCTGTGACTGAGTGCTCTATCGCGCCGCAGATCCCGTTCGCGCGAGAGTGGTTTAGGCCGCCTACGGCCGGGCCGCTCTCGCGCGGGCGGGAGATGCAAGCGAGAGACTGCTCAGCTTGCTGACGTGGCTATCGCGCCGCAGATCCGCTGCGGGTGGAGCCGGTTTAGGCCTCTGGGCCGGGCCGGTTCCACCCGCAGCGGAGATGCAAGCGAGAGTCCGTCAGCCGCAGCCGGTGTTGTTGCCGCAGGTGGAGCAGGTGTAGCAAGCGCCCGTCCGCTGCATCATGCCGCCGCACTGGCCGCAGGCGGGGCCGAGGTCGAGGCCGACCATCTTGGCGGGGACGACCGGGGGTGTGTCGGTCATCTTGGCCGCCGCGGCGATAGGGGCGCTGGGCTTGACGCGCGGCTTGAGCGCGGGCACGCCGACGACCGAGCCGCCGTTGCCGGTGGGCTTGGCGGGGCCGGAGGTGTCGCCGCGGCCGACGACGGCGTTGGCCGCGTCTTCCTTGGCGACGACGGCCGCGGTGCGGATGCCGAGTGCTTCCTGGTGGTCGGTCGAGAGGAACCGCGAGGCGATCCAGCGCATGAAGTAGTCCGGCATGGACTTCGCGAAGGGGATCTCGGGGTTCTGCGTGATGCCTTCGGGCTCGAAGCGCATGTAGGCGAACTTCTCGACGAGGGTCTCGAGCGGCACGCCGTACTGCAGCGAGATCGAGACGGACGTCGCGAAGGCGTTCATCATTCCGCGCATGGTGGAGCCCTCCTTGCCGACGTCGGTGAGGAAGATCTCCCCGACGGTGCCGTCCTCGTACATGCCGGCCGTGATGTAGCCCTCGTGGCCACCGACGGAGAACTTGTGCGTGATGGACTGGCGCTCGCGCGGCATGCGGCGGCGGGCAGGGCCGGCCTCCGCACGGGTGGCGATCTGCGCGGCGAGGACGGCGGCGTCGAGGTCGGCCTGCGTGTAGCTGGTCGCCCCGCCTTCGACTTCCTTCTGCGCGTCGGTGCGCAGGGCCTGGGCGGTCTTGGAGCCGTCGCGGTAGATCGCGAGGGCCTTGACCCCGAGGCGCCATGCCTCGACGTACGCCTCGTTGATGTCGACGATCGACGAGTCGTGCGGCATGTTGACCGTCTTGGAGATCGCGCCGGACAGGAACGGCTGCGCCGCGCCCATCATCTTGATGTGGCCCATGGCGCTGATCGCGCGGGCGCCGACGGCGACGTCGAACACGGAGAGGTGCTCGTCCTTGAGGGCGGGCGCGCCGATGATCGTGCCGTGCTCGTTGATGTGGGCCTCGATCTGCTCGATCTGCTCCGAGGAGTAGCCGAGGGTCTCGAGGGCGAGCGGCACGGTGCGGTTGACGATCGTCATGGAGCCGCCACCGACGAGCTCCTTGT
>JAURVW010001406.1 GCA_030655275.1 Solirubrobacteraceae bacterium | reverse complement strand
TCGATTTTGTGTTTTTGCCCCCCCCCGGAAATGTGTAGCCCGTCCTTATATTTCCTTTAAGACTTCGCACTGTTGGGGGTCTTTTTAGGCCGTTTTTCGTTCAGGACCCCCCCACCCCTGGAAATGCGGGATTTCTGCGTTTTTGGCACTTTTCCAAAAATTCCCATTACAGAACCGCCAAAACCCCGTTTTGGGGTTCCCTGGGTCCCCCCCAGGGTTTTTGGTTTTCGGGGGTTTTTGCCTTTTTTAGGCGTTTTTGCCTGTTTTTTGAGTCTTTTTAATCGTCTTTTGGTGTTGGGAGATGATTGTACCCGCGGAAAATGGTAGCCCCTATCTATCCTTAAAGACTTCGCGTTTTAGCTATTTTTTTGTGCCCTTTTGACTCAGGACCCCCCCCACCCCCAGAATGCGAGATTTCTGCGTTTTCAGCTCTTTTCCAAAAAATCCCATTACAAAACCGCAATCAAAAACCGCGGTTTTGGGGTTCCCTGGGGTCCCCCATGTTTTTGCTTTTCGGGGGGTTTTAACCCTTTTTACTCGTTTTTTGCTGTTTTTGAGGCTTTCTTGCGGTTTTGCTGTTTTCGCATTATATCCACCCGGGAGTTCCCGTCATTATCTTCCTAATTGAATTAACACTTAAAACCCTATGGCCTTTTTTACCTATTTTCGTGCTTTTTCCCTCGAACGTATAGCTTTTCCATATATTTCCTTACAACCTGCATTTTCGCCTTCTTGCCTTATACGTTCTGACCCTCACAACCAAATAGGGATTCCCAGTGTGCCATTTTCTAGAATTGTCTTACAGATGTGAAATAAAACAAAATTTTGTTCCCTGAAAAGGGTTTTGATTACGATTTGTCTTTTTCCTTTTTGCTTTTTAGATATTTTTATGCATTGTTTAGAATTTTACCTTTTGAATCTTTATTGTGTTCACAATTTTTAATATGCTTTTAAGGAATCTGACTCTTAAGTTAGCATGTCTCCAGTAGTTCGAGTGGTCTTTACTAATAAGTTTCTAATCTTACAAAGACGTAAACGGTTCACCT
>JAURVW010001405.1 GCA_030655275.1 Solirubrobacteraceae bacterium | reverse complement strand
CGGGCGCTCGGGCCGCGCGTCGCCTCGTACGCGCTCGCGCTGCTGGCGACCACGCCGCTGCTCTTCGTCGGCGCGCAGTACGCGAACCACGACATGCTGGTCGGCGGGTTGATCACCGCGGCGATCTTCGCCTTCGTGCGCGCGGTCGACGCGCCGCCGCGAGTCGACCTGCGCTGGCTCGCCGGCGGCTGGGCCTTGTGCGGGCTCGCGCTGCTCTCGAAAGGGCTGATCGGCATCGCACTGCCGGCGCTCGTGATCGCGCCGTGGCTGCTGGCGCAAGGGCGGTGGCGCCAGCTGGTCGGCTTGCTGCACCCGCTCGGCGTGGCCGCGTTCCTGCTCGTCGCCGCGCCATGGTGCGTCGCGATGCAGCTTCGCTACCCGGGGTTCTTCGACTACTTCATCGTCGAGCAGCACTTGCGGCGCTACGTGCAGACCGAGTTCAACAACGTGCGCGGGTTCTGGTTCTTCATCGTCGTGCTGCCGGCATCGACGCTGCCGTGGAGCCTGGCGCTGCCGGCGGCCTGGCGCAGGTTGCGGCGCTGCGGCGACCCGCTCGACCTCCTGTGCGTCTGGTGGGTGATCGTGGTCGTCGGCTTCTTCTCGCTGCCGAGTTCGAAACTGGTCGGCTACGTGATCCCGGCGCTGGCGCCGTGGTGCCTGCTGCTGGCGCGCACGATCGCGGGCGAGCGCGACGAGGCGCGCGTGATGTCGCGGCAGCGCTGGATGTTCGGTGGCGCGGCGGTGTTCTGCCTCGCGATCGTCGTCGGCAGCTTGTTCGTCAAGACCCATTCGAACCGCGAGCTGGCATGGGTGCTGCGCGCGCTGATGGCGCCGGCCGACCGCGTCGTGATGGTGGGCGAGTTCGCTTACGACGTGCCGTTCTACGCCCGGCTCGGCTCGCCCGTGACCATCGTCGACGACTGGAACGATCCGGCCCTCGCGCAGCGCGACAACTGGCGCAAGGAGATGGCCGACGCGGCGCGCTTCGACCCCGCGCTCGGGCGGCAACTGCTGCGGCTGCCGTCGGAGATGGATCGGCTCGCCTGCGGCCGGGGCGCCACCTGGTTCATCGTGCCGAGCGACCGTGCCGCCGCGATCGCGGCACTCTCTGGCAACCCGCAGCGCGTCTACCGGCAGGTGGGCACCGAACTGTG
>JAURVW010001398.1 GCA_030655275.1 Solirubrobacteraceae bacterium | reverse complement strand
GGTTCGTGGGGCGGCCTGCGACATCGGGAGGGCGGCTAGACCTGGACCGCAGCCTCATCGTCCAGCACGATGACCGCGCCGGATTCGATGAGGAGGAGCATCGCGTCGGCGACATCCGGGTCGATCTGGGTGCCGCGCACGCGGCGCAGCTCCTCCAGGGCCGTCTCGGTGCCGAGCCGCGGGCGGTACACCCGCGACGAGGTCATCGCCTCGAGCATGTCGGCGACGTGCAGGATCCGGCTGGGGAGCGGGATCTCCTCGCCGGCGAGGCCATCGGGGTAGCCGTTGCCGTCGTAGCGCTCGTGCAGGTGCAGCACGTAGTCCGCGATGGTGTCCATGCCGGCGCCGGCGATGATGTCGCGGCCAAGGACGGAGTGGCTGCGCATGATCGACCACTCCTCGTCGGTGAGCTTGCCCGGCTTCTGCAGGACGGCGTCGGAGATGCCGATCTTGCCGACGTCATGCAGGACGCCTGCCGCGCGGACGGTCTCGATCTCGTCGGGTGCCATCCCGAAGTGCTCGGCGAGCGCGGCGGCGTAGATGCCCACCCGCTGGGAGTGCATGCTCGTGTAGCCGTCCTTCGCGTCGACCGCGGAGGCGAGGGCGTGGACCGTGTTGATCAGGCCCTGGGCGGCCGCTCGCGTGGCTTGCTCCTCCGGCGACATCGCCGAGGCGCTCTCGGAGGTGTAGATGCAGGTGCGGTTGCGGCCCGAGGTCTTGGCCCAGTACATGGCGCCGTCGGCGCACTTCATGATCTCATCGCGGCCGAGCCCGTGGGTCGGGAACTCGGCGATGCCGGCGCTGATCGTGAAGCGCGTCTTCGCCGGGCCGGCCTCGGTCTGGATGATCTGCTGGCGCAGGCGCTCGATCACGCGTTCGGCCTCGAGGGAGTCGGCGTCGATCAGGGCGATGCAGAACTCGTCGCCGCCCACACGGCCGCAGAGGTCGCCGGGACGTAGGTGCTCGCGCATCACGTCGGCCAGCTGGCGAAGGCCCTCGTCGCCGGCGGCGTGGCCGTAGGCGTCGTTGACCTCCTTGAACTTGTCGAC
>JAURVW010001397.1 GCA_030655275.1 Solirubrobacteraceae bacterium | reverse complement strand
ACCACCGACGAAATGGCCGTCAACGCGGCAACGACGTCGGACTTCATCGTCGCCGTGGCCGACTCGGCCGGCGATATCGACAGCGTCAGCAAGGATGCCGAGGAGCATGGCGAACAGGTCGCCGCCGCCGGCCGCGCCGTTGCCGGTTGCGTCGAAAAGCTGAAAAGCCGTTGCGCGGTGTTGCTGCGCCAACATGGTTCGGCGTCGGACAACGGCCGCGCGCCGATGCCGTGCAGCATCGACATGACGATCACGGTGTCGGGCCGGAGCGTCGCGGCGTCGGTCTATGAATTGTCACGCGACGGCCTGCTGATCGGTGGCGGAGACGCCGCATCGCTGCCGCTTCATCAATTGCTAAACGCCGACATCGACGGCATCGGTGCATGCAAGATCAGAATCAACGAACAAACCGAACTCGGCGCGCGATCGGACTTCGTCGGCAACGACGCCGCATTGCTGGACCGCATCGAAGATGCTTTGTTCGCGTTGCATGACGAGAATGCCGAAGGCATCGCGCGCGCGATGGATGCCGGCGTCGCCGCGACCAAAATCTTCGAGAACGCCATTGCGAGCGGACGCATCAGCATCGACGATCTGTTCGATACGACTTACGTGCCGATCGAGAATTCCAATCCGCCGCAGTTTCAAACCCGTTTTACCGCGTTCATGGAACGCGAGATGAGCGACCTGCAAGAGTCGATCCTGAAGATGGACCCGCGTTTGCGTTTCGCAGCGCTTGCCGATCGCAACGGCTATATCGCGATGAACAACAAGGCCTGCTCCCTGCCGCAGCGGCCCAACGATCCGGCTTGGAACGTCACCAATTGCCGCAACAGGCGCATGTTCAACGATGCCGCCGGACTCGCGGCCGCGCATAATCTCCGCACCTATTTCGTGCAGAGCTATCCGCGCGACATGGGCAACGGCGTGCGCGTGCGGATGCGCGAAATCTGCGTGCCGATTCGCATCGACGGCAAACACTGGGGCGCGTTCCGCACGGCCTACGTGCTGTAACGCGACCGCGTCGCGCGGTCAGTCGATCCAGAAATCCGGCTGTGTTTGCGA
>JAURVW010001393.1 GCA_030655275.1 Solirubrobacteraceae bacterium | reverse complement strand
GGCGCCGCCGTGAGCGTGACGGCCGCCGAGGATCTGTCGCTGCTGCTCGCCTTGCGGCAGGACCTCGACCTCAAGGGAACCCGCGTCGGCTGCGCGCAGGGCAATTGCGGCGCCTGCACGGTGCTGCTGGACGGCCAGCCTATCCAGTCCTGCACCACGCCGCTCTATACGGTCGCCGACCGCAACGTCGTGACCATCGAAGGCCTCGCCCGCGGCGGCGCGCCGGGCGCCCTGCAGCAGGCCTTCCTCGACGAGCAGGCCGCACAATGCGGCTACTGCATCAACGGCATCATTATGACCGTCACCGGAATGCTCGGCCGCAACCCGCCGGCGAGCCGCCATGAGATCGTGGAGGCGCTGGACGAGCGCCATCTGTGCCGCTGCGGCGCGCAGGGCCGCATCCTGCGCGCCATCGATCGCGCGATCGCCAGCACGCCGGGAGCCGTCTCATGACGAAGCTCCCCGCCAACCTCGCGCTGAATCCACGGCTCAACCGATGGGTTTCGATCGACGGCCCGGATGTCATCACGGTCCGCACCGGCAAGGTCGAACTCGGCCAGGGCGCCGTGACCGCGATCGCCGCCATCGCGGCAAAGGAACTCGGCGTCGATCTCGCGCGCATCCGCATGCAGCCCGCCGATACCGACACCTCGCCGGACGAGGGCTACACCGCTGGCAGCTTCTCGGTGGAGCATGGCGGCGCGGCGATGCGCTGGGCCTGCGCGCTGGTCCGCGAGCTGTTCGCACAGCGCGCGCAAACCGTGCTGGGCGGAAGCGACATCGTGGTGCAGTCCGGCATCTTCACGCGCGCCCAGAGCAACGAGGGCGTCAGCTATTGGGACCTCGCCCCCGACGTCGATCTCGACCAGTCGACCGCCGACCTGCCGCAGCCACGCATGCTCGGCGGCACCATCGATCTCGGCCTGCTGCAGCGGCTGGACCTCGCCGCCAAACTGACCGGCGCGGCCTTCATCCAGGACATGTCGCTGCCCGGCATGCATTACGGCCGCGTGCTGCGCGGCACGCATCCACGCGATCGCCTGGTCTCTTTCGACAAGCACAAGGTCGCCGCGCTGCCCGGCGTCGTCACCGTTGTCGTCGATGGCAGCTTCATGGGCGTAGTCGCCCGCCGCGACGAGCAGGCGTTGCGCGCGATCGACGTCGCCGCGCGGACGGCGCAGTGGCGGCGCAACGCCGAACTCCCCGAGACCGCCGACACGCACGACTGGATCGCGGCGCTGACACCGCGCAGCACGACGTTTCTCGCGGATGACGGCCCGGAGCCGGCGGCGGCGCATCGCCACCACGCGGCCTATTCCCGCGGGTTCATCGCGCATGCCTCGATCGGGCCCTCCTGCGCCGTGGCCGTATGGGACGCGGATCACGTGACGGTCTGGTCGCACTCGCAGGGCATCCACCCGCTGCGCGGCGCGCTGGCGCGCGCGCTGCATCTGACCAACGACAGCGTCCGCGTGATTCACGCGCAGGGCGCCGGCTGCTACGGGCATAACGGCGCCGATGACGTGGCGCTCGACGCCGCACTGCTGGCGCGCGCGGCCAAGGTGCCGGTGATGTGCCAGTGGACGCGCACCGACGAATTGAGCTGGTCGCCTTTCGGGGCGGCGATGCGCATCGAGCTCGATGGCGCAATCGACGCCGAGGGCAACGTGGTGGAATGGCGTCACGCCGTCTGGAGCCCGCCTCATCTGGCGCGGCCCGGCTTCGGCGACGGCGTCAACCTTTTGGCCGCGCAGCAGATCGATCCGCCGCATCCGCCCGGCCCGCCGAACGAGGCGCCGCGGCCCTATGGCGGCGGCGATCGCAATGCCGTGCCGCTGTACAATCTCGGCAAGCGCAGCATCACGCATCACCTCCTGCCGCAGGGCCCGTTGCGCTCCTCGGCGCTGCGGTCGCTCGGCGCGCATTGCAACGTGTTCGCGATCGAGAGCTTCATGGACGAGCTGGCGGCGATGGCCGGCATCGATCCCGTCGAATTCCGGCTGCGCCATCTCGACGAGCCGCGCGCCGAAGCCGTAATCCGCGCCGCCGCCGAGCTCTCGCGCTGGAATGCGGCGGATCAGGGCGGCGAAGGCATCGGTCGCGGCATCGGCTTCAGCCGCTACAAGAACCACGGCGCCTATTACGCCGCGGTCGCGACCGTCGAAGTCACCGACGTCATCACCATCAAGGATGTCTATGGCGCGCTGGATGCCGGCGAAATCATCCACCGCGACGGCACGCTCAACCAGGTCGAGGGCGGCGTCATCCAGGCGGCGAGCTGGACGCTGAAGGAACAGGTGTCGTGGACGCGGGACGGCTTTGCCGTGCGGTCGTGGGACGATTATCCGATCCTGAAGTTCTCCGAGATCCCGCGGATCCAGACTACCATCATCGAACGCCCCGGCGAAGCGGCCCTCGGCGCCGGTGAATGCGCGGCAGGTCCGGTCGCCGCGGCGATCGGCAACGCCATCGCGCACGCGCTCGGCGTCCGCGGCCGCGACATGCCGCTGACCTTCGACCGGCTCGAAGCCGCCATCAACGCGCCATGAACGAGGAACGAGCATGAAGATCGGGATCTGCGGAACGGGACGGATGGGCGCGGCGATCGGCCAGCGCGTGATGGCGCAGGGCCATGAACTCGCGGTGTGGAATCGCGACGCCGCCAAGACGCAGCCGCTGATCGATGCCGGCGCCAGGCGCGCCGACACGCCGGCGGCGCTTGTCGCGGCGTGCGACATCACCATCGTGATGCTGCTGAACGACGCCGCAATGCAGGCGGTCTACAACGCCGACGCCGGACTGCTAAAAGCCGACCTCGCCGGCAAGTTGATCATCGACATGAGCACCGTGCTGCCGGAGACGATGATCGAACTCGGCACGGCGGTCACGAAAGCCGGCGGCGGCTTCGTCGAATGCCCGGTCGGCGGCACCGTCGGGCCGGCA
>JAURVW010001385.1 GCA_030655275.1 Solirubrobacteraceae bacterium | reverse complement strand
CTGCGCCAGTTCGAGCGCGCGCGCCAGGTGACCTCGGTCGATGGGCGTCGTGGGCGTCACCGACGGGAGTCTAGGCGTCGCGGGCGCGAGGCAGTGACTCGCGCGGCCCCGAGTGACCGAAAAGTGGAAACGCCGGTGGTTACTGCGTCTCGGCGCCGGCGGCGTCGTCGACCACCTCGGCGTCCGACCCCGTTGCGGCCGGATCCTGCTGGACCCCGCCGTCCTTTGCGATCTGCTCGGCCGCCGAGTCGCTCACGAGCGAGGAGAGCGGGCCCTTGCCGTTGCCGCACTTGTCGCCCGGCTCCTTGTCCCGGAGCCGGTAGATCGTGATCTTCGGGCCGGGGCGTTGATAGTCGAGCGGGAAGTAGGTGAAGCTCCAGTCGAAGGAGAACGGCACGCGCTCGTTCGGGTCCTTGAACGGGGAGGTCGTGTAGATCTTCTCGGCCTCCGTGTCGAGCTCCTCGTAGTACCGCAGGGCGTTCGGGACCTCGTCCGGCTCGGCCTCGGCGCGACCGCGCTGGGTGGAGCCGACGATGACCAGGCAGAAGCCCGCGCGGCGGTAACGCCGGAGCAGGTCGGGCTCGAGGATCCGCTCGAAGTCCTCGACGGAGACGAGCACGCCGGGGCCGTCGACGAACGCTCCGGAGACGGGGTCCTTCTTGGACTTGCCGACGGAGAACTTGATCCACTGATCGCCGCCGTACCGGCCGCGGCGCTCGTTCTCGCCGAGCGGCTGGACCCAGGACGACGGCACGATCGGTTCGAGCACGATCTTCACGCCGGGCGGCACGTTCTCGAACATCCACTCACGCGCCACGGCTCGCGTGTCTTCGCGACCGAGGATCCGGCTGGAGTGGAACGAGTAGACGATGCCCTGCGCGCAGAGGATCACGAAGAGGACGGCGAGCATCCGCGGGCGGCGTGCACGCACCGGCGAGCGCAGGACCCACGTGGCGATCGCCAGGGCTCCGACCGCACCGAGCAGGGCGATGAACGGGGCGATCGGCAGGAGCCAGCGGCCGAAGAACCGCACCTGCGAGCCCATGAACATCATGTAGAGCACGGGCGCGGGGACGAGCAGCCAGAAGCGCATGCGGTCGCGCAGGAAGAGGTGCAGCGCGCCGACGACCGCCAGGATCGACGGCACCCAACCGATCCCCCAGCCGCTGGCCGTGAGGTAGTAGGACCAGCCGTTGGTCTGCGTGAGACCGAGCTTGCCGGCCTCGTCGCCGGACGCCGACTGCTGGTGGATGAGGTCGTCGATGAACTCGCCCGGGGTGAGCAGCGCGTACGGGTTGCCGATGAGGAACGCCAGGAGCGACGCCAGGCCGACCCACAGCATCCCGGCGACGACCGGCTCGAGGCCGTCGGCGCGCCAGCGGTGCACGGCGACGGCGAGAAGCGGCACGGCGACGATGCCGCCGGTGTACTTCGTCGCGCAGGCGAGGCCGAGGCCGACGCCGGCGAGGATCCAGTCGCGGCGGCTGTCGCCGATCAGCAGGCCCGCCGAGCCCCACAGCGACAGGCAGATCGGGGCGAGCGTGGGGACGTCGTTGAGCGCCTGGTGGGAGTAGAAGACCGCCAGGAAGCAGAAGGTGAGCACGCCCGCCGCGAGGAACGCCGCCGGGCGACCGAGCAGCCGCAGCCCCGCGCGCCAGAGCAGCCAGACGCCGATGATCCCCGTGACCGCGCAGGCCACGCGAGCGACGGTCCACACGGCGATCGGATCGGAGATGTAGGCCTGGTAGACGCCGTCGCGGCCGCCGAACCAGAGCGACAGCGTGAAGTGCACGAGGTACGTGAACGCCGGCGGGTTGACGAAGTAGTCCGGGTTGCCGCCGTGGCCGAACATGCCGATCGCGCGCGGCATGAAGTGGGCCTGCTCGTCGACGTTGTAGGCGAACGGGAGACCGTGCTTGATGCCGTAGAGGCGCAGGATCGCGGCGACGGCGAGCAGGACACCGATGGCGACGGTCCAGCCGCGGCTGCCGCCGAGGTGGTCGCCACGGGCGCGCTCGGCCTCATGGGCCTCGCGGGCGACGAGCTTGCGCAGCTCGGCGAGCTCGGCGACGGTGCGCTTGTGCTGGCGTTCGCTGCGGGAGTCGATCTGGGGCGCGCCGTCGGCGACGCTGTAGGTCGCGACGGGCGCCGGCGGAAGGTCCTGGCCGCCGCTGCGGCGGGAGGCCCCGTCCTTGCCGCGACGGCGCAGGCCCCGCCTGGACGGGGGCGGGACCGCGTTGACCTCGGCGACGTCGTCGTCCCAGTCGGAGTGCGGTTCGTCATCGACCGCAGCACGCGACTCGGCCGCGGCGGCGGCGAGCTCGGCGTCGTCGATCTCGAAGATCAGGTCCGAGCCGTGCCCGAAGTCGGGCGCGTCGTGCTCGTCGTGATCAGCAGTTGACATAGACCGTGTAGTACTTCGTGGTCAGCAGGCGATCGAAGCCGGCCGGGGGCAGATTGAGCGACGGGTCCTGGAGCTCGTCGAACAGCACCTGGTTGAAGATGGCACGTCGCTGGTGCGTGATCAGGACCACCCCCTTCGTCGGCTGGTCCGGAACGGCGTCGTCGGTACGCGCGAGGACGCGGTCGGCCGGGAGATCCGTGAGCCAGCGCGCGTCCGGGATCGTCTTGTGGTTCGGAAGATAGAGGGTGCCGCACCGCTTCAGGGCCGCCTCCGTCTTCTCGTTCTGCAGCGCCTCGCCGAGCGTCGGCCTCGCCTCACCGCGGAAATCGAGCTCGCGGGTGACCGTCGAGAGGTTCAGTCGCGTGGCCGTGAGGCCCGCCCCGCCGACCAACGCGACGATCGAGACGACCATCCAGATCGTCCTCGCGCGGCCGGGTTCGAGCACCGACCAGCCGCCGAGTGCGACTGCGCACAGGAGCATCACCATCACGGCCGCGACGAGCAGGTAGCGATCGATCACCGAGAAGCCGCCGGCGCCGATGAGGAAGAAGATCCCGACCCCGCTGAGCAGCAGCAGGAGCGGCAGCAGGGAGCGCCGGGGGAACAACCACAGGCCGATCGCGCCGCCGATCATGCCGCCCGCGAACACGGGCAGCTTGTCGAGGTCGACGAGGTACCTGATCAGTACGACCGGGATCTCGCCGATCGACTTGTTGCGGTCGAGCTGGCCGGCCAGTTCGCTCGTGTGCGTGAAGGAGTAGAGCGGCTCGCCCATCACGGCGTAGTCGCTGCCGACCCAGATCGCCGTCGGGATCCAGACGATGATCCCCCAGCGGATCCGCTGCGGCCAGGTGGCCGGACCGAAGCACCAGAGCCAGTAGATGCCGGCGAGCAGCCAGGCCTCCGGGCGCAGCAGGCCCGCGAGACCGAGGAGGATCAGCGGCGCGAGCCCGCGGCGCGGCTTCTGCACCTCGAGGACGGCCGCCCAGATGACGAAGGCGAGGAACCCGGTGTCGATGTAACCGCGGGCGGCGAGGAAGGCGAAGTCGAGGCGCGAGGCGAGCAGGACGGCCGCCAGGAGACCCACCACCGGGTGGAAGAGATCGCGTCCGAGGCGGTAGAGACCGGCCAGCAGGACGATGAGTGACGCAATGCACAGGGCGATCCAGACGCGGTCGCCGTGCGTGCCGAGGAGGGAGAGCACCGCGCCGATGAGGTTCGACAGCGGATGCTGGGTCGGCGCGCGGAACGCGTCGAAGGTCGGGGTCGCGAGGTCGACAATCTCCCGTCCCCACAGGAGCGAATAGATCGAGTCGTAGTTGGGATACGTCGGGAAGAGGACGAATCCGAGCACGCCGACGACCACGAGCGACGCCAGTCCGGCCCGTTCGAGGGCACGCTGACGGGGCGATATCGGGGCCGATACGAGCGGACTCGGCCACACGGATGGTCCACGCTTGGACCGGGGGGTCGTCTCGGCGAGCACGGGCGGTAGGATGACACGCCGCGTCGGAGCCCGCCCGCGCACACCTGCTCGGGCCCACCGGAGCGAACCCCTCTCTGCATGAAGCTGATCATCCAAATCCCCTGTTACAACGAGGAAGAGGCGCTTCCCGTCACGCTCAAGGACCTGCCACGTGCAGTTCCGGGCTTTGACGTGGTCGAGTGGCTCGTCATCGACGACGGTTCTGCGGACCGCACGATCGAGGTGGCGCGCGAGCACGGCGTCGACCACATCGTGCGCCTCACGAACAACAAGGGGCTCGCCGCCGGTTTCCAAGCCGGCCTCGACGCCGGCCTCAAGCTGGGTGCCGACGTGATCGTCAACACCGACGCCGACAACCAGTACGACGCGCGCGACATCCCGAAGCTCACCGCGCCGATCCTCGGTGGCACCGCCGACATGGTCGTCGGTGACCGCCAGGTCGAGAACATCGAACATTTCTCGCCGCTGAAGATCCGTCTCCAGCACCTCGGCTCGTGGGTCGTGCGCCAGGCGTCGTCGACCTCCGTCCCGGACACCACCTCCGGCTTCCGCGCCTACAACCGCGAGGCCGCCCTGCAGCTCGTGGTCGTGTCGAAGTTCACGTACACCCTCGAGACGATCATCCAGGCGGGCAAGCAGCTCGTCGCGATCGACCACGTCCCGATCCGCACGAACGAGAAGCTGCGCGAGTCGCGCCTCTTCCCGTCGATGTGGGCGTACATCCGTCGCAACTCCGTTTCGATCTTCCGGATCTACGCGCAGTACGAGCCGCTGAAGGTCTTCATGACCGTCGCGATCTTCCTCGGCATCCTCGCCGCCGCGGTGTGGACCAGGTTCCTCGTCGCGTACATCGTCGAGGACGACGGCGCCGGCCACGTGCAGTCGCTGATCTTCGGCGCCGTGCTGTTCAACGCCGCCGTCGTGCTGGCCGCCATCGGCATCCTCGGTGATCTCCTCGCGGCCCAGCGCTCGCTCACGCAGCGCATCTTCGAGCGCGTGCGGCGCATCGAGCTGCAGGTCGGCGTGGAGCCCTCCCAGTACGAGCCGGGCAACCCGAACTCGACGCAGAAGAAGACGACCGGTGCCGACGCGGGCCCCGCGACCGGCAAGACCCAAGAGCACGAGGCGATCCAGCTGTGAGCAACGTCGAAGTCACCACGGACGCCGAAGGCACCGTCACCGGCAACACGTACGACAAATACAACACGACGAACCCGGTGGCCAAGCGCCTCCAGGCGGGCTTCGAGCGCGACCTGCGCGACCTCTTCACCCAGGCCGCTCCGACGTCGCTGCTCGACGTAGGCTGCGGCGAGGCCGAGCACACCCACAAGTGGGCCGTCGCCATGGGCGACAAGCGCGTGGTCGGCATCGACCTCGAGGACGCGACGCTCCAGGAGTTCTGGAAGACGCGCACCGCGCCGAACCTCGAGTACAAGATCCTCAAGGCGGAGAACATGCCCTTCGCCGACGACGAGTTCGACGTCGCGACCGCCATCGAGGTGCTCGAGCACGTCCCGGATCCGGCGCACACGATCCGCGAGATGGCTCGCGTCGCGAAGCGTCACCTGCTGGTCTCGGTGCCGCGCGAGCCCATCTGGCGCGCGGTCAACATGGCCCGTGGCGCCTACATCAAGGACCTCGGCAACACGCCGGGGCACCTGAACCACTGGAGCAAGCGCGCGTTCATCGCGGAGCTGTCGAAGGTCGGCACCGTCCAGGAAGCGCGTTCGCCCTTCCCGTGGACGATGCTGCTCGTGCGCGTCCACGGCGCGTGAGTACGCCGAGCGCCGGCGACCGCGCCGGCGCGCCCGAGGGCCGGAGCTACGGCTCCGGCGCTCGCATCCTCTCGATCGGCCTGGCCCTCACGGGGGTCGTGACGCTCGGGTTCTTCGTCCTGGCCGCCCACGCGCTCGACGACGAGGTCCAGTACGGACTCGTTTCGCTGCTGTGGGCGATCACCTTCATGATCACGTCGGTCATCTACCGGCCGATCGAGCAGCTCCTCGCGCGCACGATCGCCGAGGGCCGCGCCCGCGGTGACCATCACCAGAGCCTGCGCACGCCCGTCCTGCTGCAGGCCGGCTCCGCGAGCACGTTCGTCGCGGCCGCGCTCATCTTCCGGGGCGACCTGCAGAACGGGATCCTGGGCGGAGACGCCGACCTCTACTGGGTGCTCGTCGCGGCCGTCGCCGCCTACTCGCTGAGCTACTTCGCACGAGGCTGGCTCGCCGGTAGCGGCCGCCCCGAGCTCTACGGCGTGCTCGTCTTCATCGAGTCCAGCGCGCGCTGCCTCTTTCCGATCGTCGCGCTGCTCGGCATCACCGACGGCACGCTCGCCGTCGCGCTCGGCATCGCCGCGGCTCCGCTCATCTCCCTCGCCGTCGTGCCGCTCGCGCTGCGCGGCGGGTACGGCGAAGCGGTCGGGCCCGACGTCGACGGCGTGGCAGGCGTCGACCGACCGGCCGACGCGGCCCCCGCCGATCCCTGGGCCGGCATCGCCGACGACGCCGATCCGGCGCCGCGCCACCGCCAGC
>JAURVW010001382.1 GCA_030655275.1 Solirubrobacteraceae bacterium | reverse complement strand
TGTACTTTAGTTTTCATCGCTGGTCTGGCTCGCATTGCCTATTTGGGCTTCAACGAACTCATAACTCGCATTATGCTTATGGATTTCATATATATGTTGGCTCGCATTTTAGTTTTGGGTTTCATCGGTAGGTTGGCTCGCACTGGACATGTGGTTTTCAGGAGATATGTAGCTCGCATGTTGATTCTGGATTTCACATCGTATATGGCTCGCATCGCAGAGCTGGGTTTCAATTATTTAATGGCTCGCAGGCACTTATTGGGTTTCACCAGAGGATTGGCTCGCACAGACAGCATGGGTTTCAGACCAGCCCTAGCTCGCAAAGGTGATATGGGTTTCATGCTTGAGATGGCTCTCAGGATTGCAATGGGGTTCATGCTCTATATGGCTCGCATTACGCCTATGGGTTTCAGGGCAGGATTGGCTCGCAAGTGCAGAATGGGTTTCATTTTTCGGCTGGCTCGCACCTCATGGCTGGGTTTCAGATCGACAATGGCTCGCATACAACACATGGGTTTCAATCTGCTTTTGGCTCGCACGCTATCTCTGGATTTCACGGACTCCCTGACTCGCAGGATTGCAATGTGTTTCACGCTCTATTTGGCTCATGGCTCGGACTTCGTGGCGGGGTTTCATCGATCTATTGGCTCGCATATCACTTATGGGTTTCACTTCAATACTGGCTCGCACCGCCTTCGTGGGTTTCAGTGGAAGGGTGGCTCGCAATGAATGTGTGGGTTTCATCTACGATCTGGCTCGCACATTTCTCGTGGGTTTCAGTGGAAGGGTGGCTCGCACTGTACCTGAGGGTTTCAGAGCATTACTGGCTCGCAGGGTATCTTTGGGTTTCACACGTTCGTTGGCTCGAAAGCAAATCGTGGGTTTCATGCCACTTTTGGCTCGCATACCACCGGTGGGTTTCAACTGGGTGTTGGCTCGCACGCCATGGTTGGATTTCAGGTCAAGAATGGCTCGCACACCGTTTATGGGTTTCACGGCTT
>JAURVW010001377.1 GCA_030655275.1 Solirubrobacteraceae bacterium | reverse complement strand
TCTGGCGTCGCGACGAATCTGAAATTGTCGGCGCGGCTGAGATCGGTATCGTAGCATCTGACATCCGAAAAACCCCTGTTTTCTTGTTTGATGGAATTATTTCCACAAAACGAGAAGCAAAGGATGTGCCATTTGTCAGATCGAATAGCGGACATGCTTACCGACAAGAATTCATTACTCCGACGGCGACACGTCTCATTATTTGGAAGCTGGCTGTAGCAGCTGGGGGTGCCTTTGTGCGCCGTGCCTCATCAGGCGTAACTTTCTGCATTTTCGCGTCAAAAACGGACAGACAAGCTAAAAAAGTAACGCCTATTTTGCGTTTCCATTTTCTGGACAACAGCTGTGGAATCGAATGCCGCGCAATCGTATCGTCCATACTGCCTCGTTTGAAGAACGATGCCAGCAATTGGCACGTGTCAAGTTAATGGCAGCTGCGATGCTTCCGCTTGGACCGGAGCGTGACTCTCTCGAACTTGAAGCGAAAGAGTTGGAGAATGCGACGAAGATCGAAGGCTGGCTTATGTCTTCGGAGTTGCAGCCGCCTACATAATCGAACCGTACAAGGAACCCGCTGAACATCGTCCTGTTGCACCTGGCAAGGGCGAAATAGCCGCTCTTGCGGAGAGCGTCTCAAATGCCCCTTTATTTCATTGAAACTCGAAAAGATGGTCGGACCGTTCGGCCCGAGGCAGCAATCGACCTTCCCGACATCGATGCGACTTGGGAAGAAGCAACCGCAGCTTGCGGCAAACTGATCCGGGATCTTGATGGTTCGATGGAAGCCGGCAACGAGTGCACCGTCACCGTCCAGGACGAGTTTCGCAATAGACTGCGGACGCTCGTGGTGGTGGCGAAATCGCATAAGTCATAATTATTAATTTGTCGCGAACGTCGCCGCCCGTGCGGACGAATTCAAATCAGCAATGCATTGTATCGCAATGCCAATTTATCATTTTGAAATCATTCGAAACGGCCATGGCCTTGCTCCGTCCGAGGGCATCGATTTGCCGGACATCGACGCTGCGTGGGAAGAAGCAACGACGGCTTTTGGGCAGCTAATCCGTGATCTGGATGGCAGCCTAAAAATGGGGACAGACTGGTCAATCGAAATTCAGGACGATAACCGCAAACCTCTGCGTTATATCAGTTTGGCATCAGGTGTCTCTTTGCGATCCAAATCGCAAGCCTAAGCATGTTCATCATGCCGCTTTCGCGCTCATAAAAGATGCCCTACCTTTGCATCAATCTTAGCGATGCAATTGAAGGGATAGGCAAATGATTTGGAAACTCCGCACGACGCTCGCCATGCTGGGAATGGTCTGTTGCGCACTCACCTCCATTCCCAATCATGCGAAGGCCCAGACCACCGAAGCCCTTGCAGCTGCGGATCGATTGATCGCGGTGCAAGACGTCGATGCGATGATGCAGGACATGGCGTCAAAGGTCGCGGCTTCACTCCCAGGAGCTTCCGATGTTCAAAAGCGAGCATTCGTTGTGGAGATGAACGCACCTGCCTTCATGAGCCGTTACAAAGGATTGCTCCGCATCGCAATGGCGCGAAACATGACGGTAGATGAACTGAACGCCATGTCGGAATTCTACTCTCGGCCGGTCGCGAAATCAGCGATGACCAAGATGGGAACGTTGATGGCCGACGTCATGCCGTTCATCCAATCCGAAATACCTGCGATGGTCGCGCGTGTAATGAAGACGCCATGATGGCGACGACTATCGACGCAAGCGTTGATGCGGCTTCAAAAACGAGGAAACGATTACGTGCAAAATGACAGATCGACGTTGATGGCGTT
>JAURVW010001366.1 GCA_030655275.1 Solirubrobacteraceae bacterium | reverse complement strand
GGGGCGGCCACGTCGTCAGAGCGGGAACGGGCGGCTCGCCACCGCCACGGCCTCGGCGGCATCGAGCCCCAGCATCCGCAGCACGTTCGCGGCGTGGTGCACGTCGACGTCGGCCGGCGCCACGCCGTCGAGGACCGACCGCATCACCGCGACGAGCGCGCCGCCCATCCCGTAGAGCGTGACCACCAGGTCGGTCACCACGAACCGGCCCCCGTCGATGCCGGCCTGCAGGTCACGCGAGCCGCGCGTGGCGAAGACCTCGACGAGCAGGCGGTGGGAGACGTCGAGGCGCACCATCAGCCACGCGAACGTCGAGTCGACCTGCGCCCGCCGGATCAGGTGGCGGTGCGCGACGGCGATGACCTCGGCGGGATCGTCGATGCCGGCGGTGGCCTCGTCGATCGCCGTGGCGTAGGCCTCGGCGTTCTCGCGGAGCACCGCTTCGACGATCGCGTCCTTGTCGGCGAAGTAGTTGTAGAACGACCCGAACCCCACGTCGGCGCGCTCGGTGATCTGGTTGATCCGCGTCGCCTCGACGCCCTGCTCGGCGAACAGGTCGCGCGCGGCCTCGGCGAGGCGTCGTCGCGTCTCGGCCCGCCGCTGCTCCTGTCGCGAGACGGGCTCGGCGCGCTGCGGTGGAACGGTCATCCCGGCCCACGATAACGGTGGAGGGCCCGCCTCCCACCGTCGCGTCCCAAAGTTTTGACAAACTCATCAGTATTTGGGTACGGTGAGGTCGTTCGCTCGCCGAGTGGCCGTAGAGGAGACCCAGAGATGAAGCTGCGCACGACGAAAGCCGGACTGATTGCCCACGACGAGGCGGGCGACCGCTGGGTCCGGATCCCGGGTCAGAGCGATCTCCTGGCGTTCCTGGCCGCCGGCGACGAGGTCCGAGCGGCGGCGCAGGCGGCGCTGACCGAGGCGACGGAGAGCGTCGATCCGGCCACGGCCGTCCTCCCTTTCCAGCCCCGCTCCATCAGGGCCTTCATGCTCTGGGAGGAGCACGTCGTGAACTCGAGCCGCAACCTCGTGAAGCGGTTCTTCCCCGCGCCGATGGCCAAGGCCGTCGCCGGCTACGAGCGCGTCACGCACCGCACCTTCCCCAAGCTCAAACCCAACGCGCGGTTCCGCGAGGCACCGACCTTCTACGTCGCCAACCACACCTCGGTGCTCGCCGACGGGCAGGACATGTGGTGGCCCTCGCACACGAAGGCGCTCGACTTCGAGCTCGAGCTCGCCTGCGTGCTGGCCAAGCCGCTCGTCGACGCGACGCCCGAGGAGGCGCTCGACGCCGTCGGTGGCTGGTTCGTGCTCAACGACTGGAGCGCTCGCGACGTGCAGGCCGATGACGCCCGTCGCAACATCTTCGGCCCGGTCATCAAGGCCAAGACGTTCGCGAACTCGATCGGATGCGACGTCGTCACGGCCGATGCCCTGCCGGACTGGACGACCGCGACGGGACGCGTGCGCGTCGACGGGGAGATCTGGTGCGAGGGCAAGACGGCCAACCCGCAGCATTCCCTCGGCGCGATGCTCGCCTACGCCTCGGCCGGTGAGCGACTCGACGTCGGCGACGTGATCTCGACGGGCACCATGCCCGGCGGGTGTGGCCTGGAGATCGACCGCTGGATCGAGCTCGGCCAGGAGATCGAGCTCGAGATCGACGGCATCGGCACGCTGCGCAACCGCCTCAGCGCCGACGCCCGCCCGGTCTGACGGTGCCCGACTACGACGTGATCGTCTGCGGGCTGGGGCCGGTGGGCCAGCTGCTCGCGCTCCTGCTCGGCGACCGCGGCGTGCGGGTCCTCGCGCTCGACCGTGCGCACGAGCCGTACCCCCTGCCTCGCGCCGCGGTGGTCGACGACGAGGTGCTGCGGATCATGCAGGCCGCCGGACTCGACGCCGCGGTGCTCGCCGACGCGCAGGTGCAGTCGGGCGCCTCGATCGTGACCGCCGACGGGCGCGCCGTCGAGGTCCTGCGTTCCCGGACCGGCCCGCTGGGCCACCCACCGCTGGTGTCGATCAACCAGCCGTCGATGGAACGCACCATGCTTGCCGCGCTGGCCACGCGCACCACCGTCGAGACGCGGCGGGACACCGTGCTCGATGCCCTGGACCGGCGCGCGGACGGAGTGGACGTCTACGTCCGCGCGACCGGTGGGGGCCCCTCCGAACGGCTCACGGCGAGCTGGCTCGTCGGGTGCGACGGCGCCGGCAGCGCCGTCCGCGCGAGGCTCGGGATCCCGTTCGAGGGACGCACCGCACCGCAGCGGTGGATCGTCGTCGACGCCCAGGTCGACCGCCCCCTGGAGCGCGTACCCCACCCGCTCTTCGTCGGCGCGCGCGAGCGCCCGACGGTCACGCTGCCCATGTCGCCGGGTCGGCATCGCTGGGAGTGGATGCTCCGCCCGGGCGAGGATGCCGCGCCGCTCCTGGAGCCCCGCGCGATCGAAGCCGCCGTGGGCGGCTGGCTCACCGCGGGCGAGACGGCCGAGATCGAGCGGGCCGTGGTCTACACCTTCCACACGCGCACGGCCG
>JAURVW010000268.1 GCA_030655275.1 Solirubrobacteraceae bacterium | reverse complement strand
TACTTGTGCACCTGCGCGGCATCCGCGATCTTCTCCCACGGATCGCGCGGAGTGCCGGGCGTGCCGAACACCTTGAAGCGGGTGCCGGAGTTGCCGAAGGCCCAGCTGGGGAGCTCGATGGCCTGCTGCTCGAGGGTGGCGAGATGGTCGGAGGTGAGGATGCTCATGAGGCGGAGCTTTCGTTGTCGGTGCCGGCCGCAGCCGTCAGCTGGTCTTGCAGATTGAAGACTTCGGTGAGGGGAGCGGCGGCCTGATCGGCGCGACCGTCGAGGCCGACGAAGAACTCGGCCATCGACGCCTCCCAGCGGGCGGCGACCTCGGAGTTCGCGAGGTACTGCCGTGCAGCATCGTCGTCGTCGGTCTCGTAGTACCCGAACAGGCGCCCGCCTTCGCCGAGGAAGATCGAGTAGTTGCGGCGGCCGGCTGCGGCGATCTCCGCGAGCAGCTCCGGCCAGACCGGGGAGTGTCGGGCGATGTACGCCTCGATCATCTCGGGGCGCACGGTCAGCTGGAACGCGACGCGGGTCACGGCACTCCTTCGTGGTGTGAGCGGGGTGGGATCGACCCATTCGATGAATCGATCCAACCATGAATCGTTTCAAACTGTAATGTGGACATCAGCATCCGTCAAGGGATGCTCTGACGTCGAACCGCCGGAGGCCGCCGATCATGTCCGTGAGCGTGAAGGACGTCGCCGCGAGGGCCGGCGTGTCGGTCGGAACCGTCTCCAATGTGCTGAACCGGCCCGACAAGGTCGCTCGCGCGACCGTCGAGCGCGTCCAGGCGGCGATCGATGCCCTCGGGTTCGTGCGCAACGACGCCGCCCGCCAGCTCCGCGCCGGACGCAGTCGCAGCATCGGCCTGATCGTGCTCGACAGTGCGAACCCGTTCTTCGCCGAGGTCGCCCGCGGCGCCGAGGAGCGCGCGGCGCGCGAGGGCATGGCCGTGCTGCTGGGGAACAGTGACCAGAACGCCGACCGCGAGGTGTCGTATCTCGACCTCTTCCGCGAGCAGCGGGTCAGCGGCGTGCTCCTGACGCCCACGGATCTCGCGGGATCGGCCGTGCGTCGCCTGGCCGACAGCGGCATCCCGCTGGTGCTCGTCGACGAGGAGCTGCCCGGCGGAGCGACCCCGTCCGTCGCCGTCGATGACATCGAGGGTGGGATGCTCGCCGTCTCCCACCTGCTCGAGAGCGGAAGGCGGCGG
>JAURVW010001357.1 GCA_030655275.1 Solirubrobacteraceae bacterium | reverse complement strand
GCGCAACGTGCTCGTGGTCGCCTCGGACGTGATCTCGAGGATGGGCTCCGACACCCAGCAGGCCGGCGTGGCGATCATGGGCGACGGCGCGGGCGCCGGCGTGTTCACCCGCCAGACGGCCGAGCACCCGGGCGCGATCGGCGAGATCGTGATCCACGCCGACGGCACGTTCGCCGACATGATCGGCGGCCACACGAGCACCGGTCGCACCTGGATGCGCGGCCAGGAGACCTACATGGTCGCCGTGACCGAGCTCGTCGCCGTGACGAAAGAGATCCTCGAGGTCGCTGGCAAGACGAAGGAGGACATCGACCTCTTCGTCTTCCACCAGGCCAACGCGCGCATCCTGCAGGCCGTCGGCGCCCGCCTCGACCTCGACCCCGGCAAGTCGGTCACCTACCTCGCCGACACCGGCAACATCTCCGCCGCGACGATCCCGATGGCCATGACCCGCGCCCGCGAGGACGGCAAGCTCAAACAGGGCGATCTCATCCTCACCGCCGCCATCGGCGCCGGCTACATCTGGGCCGCGGGGCTCATGCGCTGGGGCGTGGCGAACCCGAGCTGAGGGCTCAGGTCGGGTCGCGACGGCCGTCGCGGCCGAAAGACCGGAATCCAGGTGCGAGTTTCCGCTGCCTAGCAGCGGAAATCTGCACCTACTTCGTGGTGCTTTGGCTTGTCGGCTCGGTCGGCGCCGCTGGTCCCGTCGGCACGGCCGGTCTCGCATCGACCGATGCCGCGTCGACCGATGCCGCGGCGACCGGTACTGCGTCGGCCGAGGTCGGCTCGGCCGCCGTCGACCGCTGAGCGCGCCGCTCGGCCTCCGTCTTCGCCAGCTCGCCGTACTTCGCGATGAGGTGGTCGGCGTACCAGCCGCCGACGGCCAGGGAACCGCGGCGGTTGAGGTTCATGCCGTTGGCGCCGCGCAGGGCCATCGTGTGGGGGATCGGCGGCGGGTCGAGGACGGGGATGTCGAGTTCGGCGAGGATCGGCAGGGCCTCGTCGAGGAGTCGGTCGGCGACGGACTCCTTCCAGAAGCCGCGCAGGACGGGGTCGGACTGTCGCCAGAACTCGATCGGCACGCCGGGCCAGGTACGCCGCACCATCGCGACGAAGTCGCGCAGACCCGGATCCGGCGGCGACCACGGCGCAGGCCGGCCGATCGCCATGAGGATCACGGAGATCACCCGCCAGATCGGATGCATCCACCAGCCCAGGTGGCGACCCATGTTCTCGCGGGCCAGGAACGACCAGATGTTGAACCCCAGCACGTGCCGCATGGCCGGAAAGCCACCGGTCTGGATCACGATCACGTCCGGGGCGCCTCGACGCCGCCGACGACGCTTGAGCATCGTCGCCTCGTCGGGGAAGTCCTCGAAGTGCCACACGAAGAGGTTCTGGAAGGCGAGCCGCGTGCCCTGGCGCTCCATCTCGGCCGCCATGTACTTCGGCCAGCCGACGGGCGCCGCCATCGTGTGGGCGCTCTCGGTCTCGCGGAAGTCGCAAGCGCCGAAGCGCAGGACGTCGAGGCTGCGTTCGTCGCTCGACTCGGGCCGCTCGAGCACCCAGGCCGCGGCCTCGTCGCGGTGCATCGTGAAGAGGAAGTTCTTCAGCGGCCGCAGCACCTTCTTGAGGGGCTCCGGGGTCGCCTGGAGCCGCGCGAGCTGGCGGCGGGCGGGGCCGAGATCGGTCATCGCCAGTCCGCGTCGTAGGCCGCGGCCCCGCCGCGGCGGAAGAGCTCGTACTCACACGGCGTGCGCTCGCCGATCTTCTTCGCGGGCACGCCGGCGACGACCGTCCACGGCTCCACGTCCTTCGTCACGATCGCGCCGGCCGCGATGATCGCGCCCCGGCCGACGATCACGCCCGGCATGATCATCGCGCCGATGTTCACGAAGACGTTGTCCTCGACGCGCGTGCGCCACACGTGGTCGGTGATGCCGCCCTCGAAGGCGTGGGCGCCGGTGAGGACGACCGACCGCTCGGCGATGCCGACGTCGCGACCGATCTCGAGGCCACCACGACCGTCGAGGAGCACCTTGCGGTTGATGACCGAGCCACGGCCGATCTGGATGTTGTGGGGGTTGAGCACCTCCACGCCGCGCAGGATCAGGGTGTCGTCGACGGCCTCGAACTGGATCTTGCCCAGCCGCTCGTAGAGCCGCGCGCGGGGGCGGCTGAACGGAATCCGGTTCACGACACTGCCCAGGAACCACTCCTTGCGGTTGTTCGCCCGGACGAGCGTGACATCGGCTTCGGGCATCGGCATGGGGTGGAACCTCCCGATCGGCGTCGGGGAAGAGAGGCGTATCTGGCGGTGATCGGCCGGAAGGGGACCGGCTGCGAGGAAGGCTAGGAGGGCGACGGGTCGCCCGGGCGGCCTCAGGCCTCGGCGCCACCGAAGCCGGTGGCGATCGTTCCTGCGATCGGCACGCCGATCTGCGACGAGAGGTCGCGTAGACGGGTGAGCGACGCGCGGGAGGTGTGCCCGGCGGAGGCGACGGCGACGGCGGTGTCGGCGGCGCGCAGCAGCACGACACCGGCCGAGTGGCGGTCCGGCGTGGGGCTGGCGATCACGAGGCGGTCGTAGCGCTGCAGGGCCCAGGCGCGCACGGCGGCGACGCGGTCGTCGCGGAGCTCGTCCTCGGCGAGGGCGAGGCGGTGCAGGGTGCCGTCGCCGCCGTCCTCCTCCTCGAGGGCGCCGGCGCCATCGGGGGCACCGTCGAGCAGGCGCTGCACCTGCGGCCAGTTCGGCTCGGCGCCGATGCCGATCAGGAGCACCGTGAAGGGCGTACGGGCCAGCGCGGCGGCGACCTGGAGGGCGACGGGCGAACCGATCGTGTCGTCGTCGGCGGAGACGAGGGCGATCGCGCGGGCGTCGCGGCTCGTGGGGTTGAGGCGCAGCTGCGCGGCGGCGATGCGGGCAGCTTCGGCCTCGACGGGGCGCAGCGCCGAGAAGGGCGTCGTCGACCGCTCACGGGTGGCGAGCGACGTGGGGGCGCGCACGAGGATCGGGGCGCCGAGCAGCGCCTCGAGCGTCTCCTCCGCGCGGACCTTCGGGTCGCGGCCGGCGATCACGAACGCGAGGGCCGTCCCGATGATGCCGCCGGCGAAGAGCGCGCCGATCATGAAGAGGATCGGCGGCAGGCCGGCCGGGCTCGTCGGGATGTCGGGCTCGCGGGCGAACTGCACGCTCTGCACGTTCACGCGCTTGAGCACGGCGAGCTGCTCGAGCTTCGCGGTGATCTGGGTGGTCTCGGCGGTCGGCTGGATCGCGAGGATGCGCTGCGCGTCTCGCTTCTCGCGGGCGGTGAGGCCGTTGAGCGCGGCGGCCTGCTGCTGTCGCACCTCCGAGAGCCGCTTCTGGAGCTGGGCCTCGATGTCGGAGAGGCGCTGGCGCTCCTGCGTGGCGACGAGGTCGATGTAGGCCTGCGTGTACGCCTTGGCGAGCTTCGCCGCGATGAAGGGGCTCTTGTCCTTCGCCTTCACGGCGATCAGGAAGGTCTTCGTGTCGATCCCGACGGAGACGGCGTCGTCGATCTCGGTCGGCGAGAGGTCCGGGGAGCCGTCGAGCACGCCGTTCGTCGCGCGGGCCGTCGCGAGCTGGTCCATGTTGGCGATCGTCTCCGCGATCACCAGCGTGGAGTTCGTCGAGCTCTCGGAGCTCAGGCCGAGGATCTGCTGATCGAGGTTCTGGCTACCGACCTTCACGAGCGCCTGGGCCTCGTAACCCCGGTTTCCGGTGACGAGGTAGGCAACGATCGCGCCGAGGATCGCCAGCAGGATGGGGAGCCAGAGCAGCTTGCGCACCACGCGGACCGCGTCGGGGGCTGCGCTGACCGATGAACTCGCGACGTGGGAGCCGGGGGACGCCGGTGCGGGGACAACGCTCATGAGCGCCGTATCGTGCCACACCTCACACGCGGCACGAGCCGTCCCGCTTGCAGCTCTGGACGGTCGTGCGCCGAGTCGACGACCGGTCCTCGTGGGCATCGCGGGGTAGGCTCGCGGGCATGCCCGAGTTGCCCGAGGTCGAGATCGTCGCCAGGCGCGCGTCACAGGCCCTGTCAGGCCGGAGGATCCAGGCGGTTTCGGTCGTCGGCTTCAACGCGCTGCGGTCGCTCGATCCGCCGCCGGGGTCGCTCGATGGAAGTGTCCTCACCGGGGTGCGCCGGCGCGGCAAGCTGCTGCTCTTCGACACCGACGGCGACCACCTCCTGCTCGTCCACCTGATGACCGGTGGCGGCCTCACCTGGAAGGACGCGAAGGTGAACCTGCGGGACCGCGCGATGCGGCTCGTGATCACCTTCGACGACGACGGTCCGGCCCTGCGGGCCCGCGAACGAGGCACGCGTCAGGCGATGTGGGTGCGCGCGATCCGCCGCGCCGACCTGCTCGCCGGTGAGGTGCCGGAACTTACGAAGCTCGGACCGGAGGCATGGTGGCCCGACGGCGACGAGGCCGTCCTCGCGCCGGACGCCGGCTCCGTCGAGACGCTGGCGGCCGACGAGGTCGCCGAAGGCGTCCCGGTCGCCGCGACCATCGCGGCCCCGCCGGGCGACGTCGACGAGCTCGCCGGCCGGATCGCCGAGGCGCTCGATGCGCCCAGGCCGCTGCACTCGATCCTGCGCGACCAGCGCGTGCTCGCCGGGGTGGGACGCACCTGGAGCGACGAGATCCTCTGGGCCGCGCAACGCTCGCCGTACCAGCGCGGGGCCGATCTCACGCCCGAGGAGCGCCTGGCCTTCGTCGCGACGATCCGCGACGTGCTCGCCGAGGCGCTGGCCGCCTACGAATCGACCGTGAAGGCCGAGCCCGCGGAGAAGCTCAAGAAGCCGGTGAAGGTGCACGGCTTCGTCGGCGAACCGTGCCCGAGCTGCGGGACGACGCTGCGAGGCGTCCACTTCGAGTCGTACACGATCGCCTACTGCCCGAAGGAGCAGACCGGCGGCCGTGTGCTCAAGGACCGTCGCCTGTCCCGGCTGGGCATCGACGACAAGGTCGAAGCCGACGAGGACTGAGGCTCCGGCCCGGACCGGCCCGCCGAGGCCCGGACTCAGGCCGGCGCGGTGCTACCCCGCCCACCGTCCGCGAGCAGAGCGAGCGCCGCCGTCGCGAGATCCTCCATCGAGCAGGGCTTCGGGACGATCGTGTCGACGCCGGCCACCTCGGCGCTGCGTCGGTTGTCCGGGGTGAGGAAGCCGGAGGTCAGGACGATCGGCAGGCCGGGCCGGATGTCGCGCACGTGGAGCGCGAGCTCCACGCCGGAGAGGCCGGGCATGGTGTGGTCGGTGATGAGAGCGTCGAAGCCGGTCGGATCGGCGGTGATCGCGAGGAGCGCATCACGCGGGTCGCTGAAGGTGATGGCGTCGCAGCCGTAGAGCGCCATGGCCCGACCGGCGAGTGCAGTGAGAGCCGGCTCGTCATCGACGAACGCGACGCGTGGTGTGGTCCGCGGTGCGGCGGAGGAGGGTGTCGACATCGTTTCTACTTGCAGTGGGTCCAGCGGTCGTTGGTGTAGCCGTAGTGGGTCTTGCCGAACCACACGTAGCCGCCCCACTGCACGCACTGCCCGGCGGTCTGCGTGACCGCCGCCCCGCCGGCGTAGTACTCGTAGGTGGCCGTGTCGGACGAGGTCGGGCGGTCCTGCACGACGAGCGTCGCCGACATCTCTCGCTTGCCGCCTGCGTCGTCATAGGTCTGCACGCAGTTCGTGCCGCCGTCGGCCGTCGAGTACCAGAGCTCCACGTGCCCGCGCTTCTTGCCGGCCCCGTTCTTGAGTGGCTCGGACTCGAGCTTGGTGCCCGTGCAGGTCGAGACCACCTTGGCGACCGACTTCGCCGCCGGACTCTTGCCCTTGCCCTTCGCGGAGACGGCGCTCGCCGAGATCCCTCCGGCCAGGACGACCGAGGCGGCGGTGGTGGCGGTGAGCAGGGTACGGACGGTCGGGACGGGCATGGCAGACGGCTCCTTGGGAGAGGGCGGGTGTCCCGCGCTGCAGCGGTCACCTGCGTCCAGTCTCGCTCGCTCCCCCGCTCGGGGGGTGAGCAGGGCAGGTCGCCGGTGCGTTGACCACCCTTCCCCGCCCGGGTCGCGAACGCGCGCTCGAGGGATGCCGGCCGCGTCCTTCCGGCATCCCCCGCGAGCGCCGTTCGTCAGCTCTGGCTGGCTGCGGTGTCGAGCGCCGGGTAGTCCGTGTAGCCCTTCGGGCCACGCGAGTAGAAGGTCGACTCGTCGGGCTCGTTGAGGTCGGCACCGGTGCGCAGGCGCTCGGGGAGGTCCGGGTTGGCGAGGAACCGGCGACCGTAGGCGACGAAGTCGGCCTTGCCGGCCGCGATCAGGTCGTTCGCGCCCTGCACGTCGAACTCCTCGGAGAAGCCCTCGTTGATCACGAGCGTGCCGGGGAAGATCGAGCGGGCCTGCTCGAGCGGGGCGTAGTCGACGTACGGCGCGGTGTCGAGCACGTGCACGTAGAGCAGGTCGTGTTTGGCGAGCTCGGCCAGGAGGGCCTCGTAGGTGGCCTTCGGGTCCTGCTCGGCGATGTCGTTGAACGGGTGGCCGGGCGAGAGGCGGATCGCGGTGCGCTCGGCGCCGATCGCCTCGACGACGGCGTTCGTGACCTCGACGACGAAGCGGATCCGGCCGGCGACGTCGGTGCCGTAGCCGTCGGTGCGCTTGTTCGTGTTCTCGGCGAGGAACTGGTGCAGGAGATAGCCGTTGGCGGCGTGCAGCTCGACGCCGTAGGCCCCGGCGGCGACGGCACGCTTCGCGGCATCGACGAACTCCTGCTTGACCGACTGCAGCTCGTCGGTCGCGATCTCGCGCGGCTCGACGAACGCCTGCTCGCCGTCCGGGGTCCAGGTGCCGCCCTCGGGCGTCACGGCCGACGGCGCCACCGGCGTCGCACCGCCGGTGTAGTAGGGATGAGCGACGCGACCGGCATGCATGAGCTGGATCACGAGCTTGCCGTTGCCGGCCTTGGCGACGGCGTCGGCGACCTTCGCCCAGCCGGCCTGCTGCTCGTCGTTGTGGAGGCCCGCGACGTCGTAGTAGCCCTGGCCGATGGCGGCGGGGTGCGTGCCCTCGCTGATCACGAAGGCCGCGTCGGCGCGCTGCGCGTAGTACTCGGCGTTGATGTCGCCGGGCACGGTGCCGACCGCGCGGTTACGCGTGAGCGGCGCGAGCGCGATGCGGTGCTCCGTGGTGAGGTTGCCGCGCGAGTACGGCTCGAAGAGGGCGTCGTAGGCCATGGAAGGGACTCCGAAGATGGTGGAGTCCGCGACGCTAGGGCGACCTCCTTAACGAAAACGGACCGCAGTCCTGTTTCTGGCGCGCAAGCGCTGGGGAAGCACCCGTTCGGACCGCGACGCGGGCCGCCAGGGCGCCCGTCCCGGGGCGGCGCATCCCCGAAAGTCTGGGGTGCATGTCTAGGGTGTCGCGCCTGTCGGCGGCCATCCTCGACTGGCAGAATCGGCCCGATGGTCCCGCTCGTCCCTGCCCGACGCCCGAACATGCTCCTGGCGCTCCTCGTGGCCGTGCTGGCGATCGTCGGCTCGGGCTTCGTCGCCGAGCGCGCGTCGGCCGCCTTTCCGCCCTGTTGGAAGTGCGAGGTGGCCCCGGAAGCTCCCAAGCCGCCGGTGCCCGACACCGAGATCGTCAAGGCGCCGCCGGCGCTCACGACCGATCCCAAGCCGGACTACTCCTTCCGGATCCCGAACGGCAACCCCGAGATCCTGCAGATCTTCGTCTGCAGCAGAGTGCACGACGAGCAGGAACTCTGGAACCCGGACATCCAGTTCGACTGCCCGACGCAGCCGTCGAACATGGGGAGCGAAGTGCACTTCCCGTACGGCGACGGCTACGGGGACGATATGTACTACATGCGGGTGATGGGCTGCGCGATGACGTGGCGCAGCGCGACGGCCTGCGACCCGAGTCCGGCGCTCGTCTCCTTCCGCATCGACCGCACCGGTCCGACGCTCGCGTTCGATGCGGGGGCACCGGCTGCCGATGCCCATCTGGCGACGAACAAGTTCGTCGTCGCCTGGCACGCGGCCGAGGCGGGGATCACCGACTACACGTGCGTGACGGACAGCGACGCGCCGTTCCCGAACTGCGGGACGGCCAGCCAGTTCACGTGGACGGGCGAGGGGTCGCACATGCTGAAGGTCACGGCGAAGGACGCGCTCGGCAACACGGGTCCGGTGCTGACCCGCACGTGGGTGGTCGACACCATCAAGCCGGTCTCTGCGATGGGGGCGACGCCTCCCGCGCTCACGAACAACCGGCGTCCCGCGGTCGCCTACAGCGCGACGGATGCCGACACGAGCCTCACCGCGACCTGCACGCTCAAGGGGCCGGCCGGGACGACGACCCCGGGCTGCGGCCCGACCAGCTGGGTGCCTGCCACGAACCTCGCCGACGGCGCGTACACCTTCTCCGTGCGCCACACCGACCGGGCGGGCAACGTCTCGAACGCCGTCCAGACGACCTTCACGGTCGACGGCACCGCGCCCCAGGTGAGCGCAGTGAGCTGGGACGAGCGGACCGGTCGCTTCACCTTCACGGCCGGGCCCGGAGGCACGGTGACGTGCAGTCTCGACGGCGGTGCGTTCGTCCCCTGCGTCTCGCCGATCGACGGTTCAGCGCTCGAGCCCGGATCGCACGAGCTGGTGGTCCAGTCGATCGATACCGCCGGCAACCGCACGGAGCGCAGGTTGACGATCG
>JAURVW010001351.1 GCA_030655275.1 Solirubrobacteraceae bacterium | reverse complement strand
GCCGTGGAGATCGCAGAGGCGGCGCGCCTCTGCGATCGCCTCGAAGATGCAGGCCTGCGAATCGCCTTCGAACTCGGTGGCCCCAAGCGGGTCCAGGTGGCGATCCGCGACGAGCACGGCAGCACCGTCCGAGAACTCCACCCGCCGGACTCGACCGACGTCGAGCGGCTCCTGCAGCTCAGCGGCCTGGCGAGCTAGGCGGACATCGTGATCATCTGGTCGCGAGCCGGGCCGACGCCGACCATCGCGACCGGGACCTCGACCTCGTGCGCGATGAACGCGAGGTATTCGCGGGCCGCGTCGGGGAGATCCTTCTCCTCGCGCACCTTCGTGAGGTCCTCATCCCAACCCGGGAGCGTGGTGTAGACCGGCTCCAGGTGGTGGACAACGCTCTGGTGGTACGGGAAGTCGTCGAGCTCGGCGCCGGTGTTGGTCTTGTAGCTCGTGCAGAGCTTGAGGTCGCCGAGGCCGGAGAGCACGTCGAGCTTCGTGATCGCGAGATGCGAGAAGCCGTTGATGCGCGCCGCGTACTTGAGCTGGACGAGGTCGAGCCAGCCGGTGCGCCGCGGGCGGCCCGTCGTGGTGCCGAACTCGCCGCCGGCCTTGCGGAGCGTCTCGCCGAACTCGTTGTCGAGCTCCGTGGGGAACGGCCCGGCGCCGACGCGGGTGGCGTAGGCCTTCGCCACGCCCCACACCTCGTTGATGGCGAGCGGGCCGACGCCCGCACCGACGCAGGCCGCGCCGGCGATCGGGTTGCTCGACGTGACGAACGGGTAGGTGCCGTGGTCGATGTCGAGCATGGCACCCTGGGCGCCCTCGAAGATGATGGTGCCGCCGCCCTTGAGCTCCTCGTGGACGAGCTTGGCGGTGTCGGTGATGTACTGCTCGATGCGGTTGCCGTACGCGAGGTACTCCTCCGTCATCGACTGCAGGTCGAGCGCCGGATCCTTCTCCCAATCGCGGAGCTGAGCCTTCTTCGGCGCCAGTGCGGCAGCGATCTTCTTCTTGAGGATCTTCTCGTCGAGCAGGTCCTGCACGCGGATGCCGAGGCGGGCGGCCTTGTCCATGTAGGCGGGGCCGATGCCGCGACGGGTGGTGCCGATCTGCAGCTTGCCGAGGCGGGCCTCGCCGGCCGTGTCGAGCATGAGGTGGTACGGCATGATCAGGTGCGCGTTCGCGCTGATCTTGAGACCGGAGAGGTCGACGCCGCGGCCCTTGAGGCCATCGAGCTCGCCCGTGAGGACGACCGGGTCGATCACGACGCCGTTGCCGATCATGCACGGCTTGCTCGAGTAGAGGATGCCGGACGGGATCAGGTGGAACTTCCACGTCACGTCGCCGTGCACGATCGTGTGCCCGGCGTTGTTGCCGCCCTGGTAACGGATGACTCCGTCGGCCTTCTCGGCCATCAGGTCGACAAGCTTGCCCTTGCCTTCATCGCCCCATTGGGCGCCCACGATCACGATGCCTGGCATGTTTTCTTGATTCTAGGTGTCGGAGGGGGTGCGGCGGGTGCTGCCTTGCAGGGCGTCCTCGGCGACGGGCGGCCAAGGGTCGCGGCGATCCCACCACGAGGGCGGTCCGGCGGGCGTGACCGCGCGCTGCTCGGGGGCCGCGGGGGTGTCCCAGCGGGGCGTCTCCAGGTTGGCGCCGGGGGCCGGCGAGTTCCATGAGACGGACGGCTGCGGCGCCGCGCCGCCGGGGGCGAGCCCGCCCATGCTGGCGGTGAGCCGGCGGTCCTCGCCGTAGAGCGGGATCACGTCGCACATCTCGGTCAGGCGCGACACGGTGCGCGCGCCGACCTGCTCGATCAGCGCCTCGCGGCCGAGGTTCGTCGTTACGAGGATCGAGCGTTCGGCCTCGTAGCGCGCGTTGATCACGGAGTAGAGCTGCTCGAGCACCCAGGGGCTGGTGCGCTCGGCGCCGAGATCGTCGAGCTGCAGCAGCTCGACCTCGGTGAGGCGGTCGATGAGCTCCATCGAGCCGAACTCGGCGTCGTCGTCGAAGGTGTTGCGCATCTCCGAGAGGATCCGTGGGACGGAATAGATCGCCGTCGACCGGCCGGTGGCGAGCGCATGCTTGCTCACGAGCATCGCGAGGGTGGTCTTGCCGGTGCCCTGCGGCCCTTCGAACCAGAGTCCGCGGCCGGCGTTGAGCCGCTCGTTGAGCTGTTCGACGTACCGCTTTACCACGCGGACGACGGCCGGCGGCATGTCGGTCACGGGCGGGGTGGCGAAGTCGACGTGCGCGTACTTCTTGGGGATCCGGGCCCGCAGGCGCGAGGCACGGTTCTGGGCGATCATCTGCGACCGGCAGTCGCAGTCGGTCGCGATGTTCTTCTCCTCGTCGTAGACGAAGCCGTTGCCCTCGCAGCGGTTGTAGGGGCAGCGCCAGCTCATGCAGGGATCACGCTAGCCCCAGCCTCGGCCGGTTCGGGTAGGGCGTTGTGTGCGATTGCAGGCAAAACGCGCGCCCATGGCGTCGTGGGCCGCGCGGCGCCGGTGCCTTCGCGGCTGTTCACTCGCCGTACCGGTCGGGCGACACGTAGTTGGCGAACTTGAGGTACTCGCCGAGGAAGGTGAGCTTGATGGTGTCGAGGCCGCCGTTTCGGTGCTTGGCGATGATGACCTCGGCCATGCCCTTGTTCTCGGTCTCGGGGTCGTAGTACTCCTCGCGGAAGAGGAACATCACGATGTCGGCGTCCTGCTCGATCTGCCCCGATTCACGGAGGTCGGAGAGCTGCGGCTTCTTCGACTCGATCGAGGCGCCACGGTTCTCGAGCTGACGGCTCAGCTGCGACAGCGCGATCACCGGCACGTCGAGCTCGCGGGCGAGGATCTTGAGGCCACGCGACATCTCGCCGACGGCCTGGACGCGGTTGTCGGCGTCGGCGCCGGCGCGCATGAGCTGGAGGTAGTCGACGATCACCATGCCGAGCTTGTGGCGCTGGTGGAGACGACGGGCCTTCGCGCGCACCTCGAGGATCGAGATGTCGGAGGTGTCGTCGATGAAGAGCGGCGACTGGGCGAGGCGGTTGGAGGCCTCGAGGATCTTGGGCCACTTGTTCGGCGTGATCCGGCCGCGACGCAGGTCGTCGCCACGGACCTTCGCCTGGGACGCGAGGAAGCGCTGGGCGAGCTCGCCCTCGCCCATCTCCATCGAGAACAGGGCGACGCCGTGGCCGGAGAGGGCCGCGTGCTCGGCGATGTTGGTGACGAACGCCGACTTACCCATGGCCGGGCGGGCGGCGATGATGATGAGGTTGCCGCGCTGAAAGCCGCCGGTGACCTTGTCGAGGTCGGTGAAACCGGTCGGGATGCCGGTCATCTCCTCTCCCTCGACGCTCAGCTTGTGGAGCTTCTCGGTCTCGTCCTGGAGGACGTCGTGCAGGGAGCGGAAGTCCTTCTGGGTGTCGTCGTGGGCGACCGCGAGGATCGCCCGCTCGGCGAACTCGACGAGCTCGCGCGGGGTGGAGCGACGCTCACCGACGGCGACCTGGATGTCGGCGGTGACCATCAGCAGGCCGCGCATGAGCGCGTGGTCGCGCACGATGCGCGCGTACTGGCGCACGTTGCCGGCCGCGGTGATCGGGCCGCCGAGCTCGTCGAGGGTGGCCGCGCCGCCGGCATCCTCGAGCACCGCGTGCTGCTCGAGCCAGTCGATCACCGTGAGGCGGTCGAACGGCTCGCCCTGGTCGTAGAGCGCCCGCATCGCGCGGAAGACGTGCTGGTGGCGCCGGCTGTAGAAGTTCTCCGGCTTGAGCCCCTCCTCGATGATGAGCGTGTACATCGCGCGCTCGGACAGCAGCAGCGCGCCGAGGACGGCACGCTCGGCGTCGAACGAATGCGGCTGCGGACCGCCGGGAGCGGCGGAGGGCTGCGGCGGTGCGCTGTAGGTCTGATCCATGGAGGGCGTGCGACCCGCGAGGTCGGAGGAGGCCACCGAGCATTAGCAAGGCGGCCGGACGGAACCGTCAGTGTCTCAGGAAGGCCGTCCCGACGATGCCTATGAATCACCGGTGCTAGCGGCTTTTCTGTTCCAACATCGAGGCAGGCGCGACCTCGCTCATGCACGCGTCCTTGCACCGCGCGGGGGTGGGCGACGAGGTGCCCCGGGGCCGGGGCGAGCAATCGGCCCGGCATCCGATGCACCGGTTCCTTGTGTCGCAAGTTCATCTGAGGGGTTCAGATGAACTTGCGACACATCAATTCGGTGCATCGGGGTTGGGCGGGTTCTCGTCCGAGCAGCGAGGCGGCTGAGGCCGCCGGCCCTAGAAGACCTGGAACACCACCGTCATCAGGTCGTGACCCGGAACCGTGCAGATCAGCACGTACTTCCCGGGCGCGAGGTTGATCGTGCGGCCGTTGCGGGTCTCGCCCGAGGCGATCGAGTTGCCCACGATGGCGACGGGCGGCGAGGAGGTGTCGAGCTTGCCGGCCGCGTTGGCGGCGCCGATCCAGACGTTGTGGTCCTCCTCGTTCGGGTCGCCGTTCGTGAAGTTGAACGTGACGGTGCCCGCGGAGGCACAGCCGCTCGTGACCGTGAACGGCGTGACCTCATCGGCGGCCGTCACCGTGATGGCTCCGGCGACTGGGGTGCAGGCCGGGTAGGCGAACGGGGTCGGCGTCGGCCGCGGTGTGGGGGCCGGCGTCGAGCCGGGGCGGGGCGTCGGCGTGGGGGCGGGCGTCGTGCCCGGCTTGGGCGTGGGCGTCGGCGCTGCAGGGGCCGGCGAGCCGTCGGTGCCGGTGGTCGGCGCCGGGCCGGCGACCGGAGCGGGCGTGGGGCTCACGCCGGGCATGTTCGGCGACGGCTTCTTCTTCTTCGAGTCAGTGATGAACTTCCGACGTTGCTCGAGGCACTTCGTGCGCTTCTTCCTGTTGGCCTTGGACAGCTTCTTGACCGCCTTGGGCGCGGTGATCTTCACGAGTTTCTGGCAGGACTTGCTGAGCTTCTTCGTCGCCTGTGCCGTCGTGAGCACCTTCAGCCGTGTGGCGACCGGCTCCTCTGCGGCGAACCACTCCCCGCGGAGTTCGGCCAGCTTCGCGGCGACGTAGCGCTTGCCGCCGTCGGCGCGGTGCGGGCTCGCCGCCGCGGGCGACGCGATCCACAGCGGAGTTCGCAAGCGGCGGGCGAGAAGTGGGTCCGCGGCCGTGCCGACGACGAACATCGAGGTGGACGCGCTGGAACCGTTGAGCGAGGCGGATCCCTTGGAAGCGCCGGAACCCTCGAGCGAGTCGGAGCCCTCGAGCGCGCTGGATCGCTTGGAAGCGCCGGAGACATCGAGGGCGCTGGAGGCTCCGGACCCACCGATCGCGGATGCGGATGAGGTGTGGTCGTGGCCAGCGGCTGAAGCGTGCTCGTCGTGCGATGCAGCGCGAGCGCTAGTAGTCGCCGCGGCTCTCGCAGCTCCGGGAGCGGTCGTCACGGCGTGGCTGCCGTGGCCGACGGTTACGGAGGTGGCGGTCGTCTGCTGAGCGTGGCCGTCGTGGTGGGCCGAGGCCGGGACGACGGGGAGCGCAAGGGTGCTCGCCAGGGTCGTGAGCGCGAGGGCGAAGCGGATCGGGTGGCGACGCCGGGAGGCGTGTGACCGGGGGGAGGTGGGAGACATCCCGCCGGATGATAAGGCAACCCTAATAGGCGCGCCTTATATCGGACGAGCAGTCTGATTGGCCGGTCGGCTGTGCGGTCCCAGAACGCAGAAGGGCCCCGCATTGCTGCGGGGCCCTTCGACCGAATCTCTTGCGAGGCGGGGTTACGCCTTGGCGGTGACCATGGTCTTGAGGGTTGCGATGGCGCCACCGGGCACCTCGACCTCGACCATGTGCGTGCCGACCGTCTTGATCGCCTCGGGGAGGCGGACGGCTGCCTTGTCGACCTTGATGCCGCGGGCATCCTTGATCGCGTCGGCGATGTCCTGGGCGGTGACGGAACCGAAGAGGCGACCGTCTTCGCCGGCCTGCTGCTCGATGGTGAGCACCGTGCGACCGAGGGTGACGGCGTTCTCCTGGGAGCGCTCGATGGCCTCACGCTTCTGGCGCTCCTCCTCCTGCATGCGCTTCGTCGCGGCCGCGATGGCTGCGTCGGTGGCATGGGAGGCGAGCTTGCGCGGAAGCAGGAAGTTGCGCAGGTAGCCCTTGGTGACGTCGACGACGTCGCCCTTGGAACCGAGCTGAGCGACGTCCTTCAGCAGGATGACCTGGGCCATGACTACTCCGACTTCTCGGCGTTGCGGTCGCCGCCCT
>JAURVW010001344.1 GCA_030655275.1 Solirubrobacteraceae bacterium | reverse complement strand
CGCCGGCGACATCGAGATGATCAACCCGATGTCCGCGAGCCTGTTGATGCCGCTGGCGCCGGGCGGCGATCTCTCCAACGTCTTCGCCTCGCTCGACGCGGTCGCTCCGCAGCTGCGTCGACTCGCGGCCGAGCACGTCGGCCCGAGCGGCACCGTGTGCGAATCGGTGCGGATCGACATCCCCGGCCGGCCGGGGGCAGCCGGGAGCGTGCTGTCGATCAGCATCGTCAAGCTCGACGCGAACCGCCTGATGTGCACGCTCGCGGACGTGACGGCGGACGTCAGGCGCGAGCAGCGCGGCCTCCAGCGGGGCCTCGATGCGGCCTCGCGCGTCGACGTGCTCACCCGCATGCCCAACCGCACCGCGGTGCGCGACCTGATCGCCCTGCTGACGCAGCGCCCGACGGACGACCCGACGCTGGCGTTCGCGGTGCTCTACCTGAACTGCGATCGCTTCCGGCAGATCAACGACGCGCACGGCCGCCCCGTCGGCGACGCGGTGCTCGGCCTGATGGCCGATCGGGTCCGGTCGACCCTGCGTCAACGAACGCGCAGCAGCACGCTCGCGCTCGGTACCGACCAGCTCGCCGGCCGCATCGGCGGCGATGAATTCGTGGTGCTGCTCGACGACCTCGCCACACCCGACGACGTGCATGTCGTCGCCCACCGCCTGCTCGACGTGCTCAGCCAGCCCTACGGCGTCCAGGGCCTGCAGGTTCACTGCAGCATGAGCATGGGGATCGTGCTCGGCGCGCAGGTCGAATCGGGCGCCGGCCCCGACGCGGTGCTGCAGGACGGCAATCTCGCGATGCTCGAGGCCAAACGCGGCGGTCGCGCCCGGCACGTCGTGTTCGAGCCGCAGATGCGCGAACGCGCCGCCAGGCGCAGCGTCGTCGAAGCGGAACTGCGCAGCGCGCTGACCGACGACCAGCTGTTCGTGGTGTTCCAGCCGGTGGTCGGCTTCGAGCTCGACGCCGCCGGCCAGGCGCGCATCGAGCGCGGCGCGGGGGTCGAAGCGCTGGTCCGCTGG
>JAURVW010001343.1 GCA_030655275.1 Solirubrobacteraceae bacterium | reverse complement strand
GTGCTGATCGAGCACGAGCAGCTCCACGGCGTCGTGTTCGAGAGGTGCCGAATCGAGAATCTGGAGGGCCATGATTCCTAAAGTGTACAAACACGGTGGAGAAAAGGCTATTTGGACCGATCGGGTCCGTGGATGCTGGCCTTTTCCGCAGATCCGGGCGGTTCGCGGGCCACGAAAACGAGTGTTCGTCGCGAAGTTGTTCATTTCTTGTTTCCTGGCGCGAACAGGTTTGTTCATCTTTATCCGGGAGGTTGTTCCCATGCCTCTTAAGCAGAACCTCCTCACCCTCAGCGCCGCTGGCGTCATGGCCTTCTCCTTCGCCGCCTGCGGCGACGACGACACCGACACCGCGTCGAACTCGTCCAACGGCTCCTCCACCGAAACGGTCAAGCCGGCCGCCGAAGTCGCCGACCTCTCCAACGGCGTCGACACGCAGGTCACGCTCGACGCGGGCTTCGTCGAGGCTCTCGGCACGCTCAAGCTCACGCCGGCGCCGGTCGGCGACGCGCAGATCACGAAGGCTGGCGTCGCCAAGTTCCCGATCACGGGCGGCAACGTGAAGTACTTCACGCCGGGCACCGTCACCCCGTACGTCCAGGGCGAGATCGACCACGAGGGTTCTGGCCTGTCGCTGACCGCTGCTGGCGGCCCGAAGGTCGAGCTGACCGACTTCGTCGTCGACCCGGGCGCCTCGGTGCTCACCGGCAAGGTCACCGTCGACGGCACGGTTGCCGCCGAGAGCGCTCCGCTGTTCTTCCTCGACGGTCGCACGCTCAACCCGCTCGAGACCGGTCCGAACGACACGGCCATCCTCGAGGGCACGACCGTGAAGCTCAAGCAGGAGGCTGCTGACCTCCTCAACCAGACCTTCAAGGTCGACGCGCTCAAGGCCGGCCTCGTGATCGGCGTTGCCAAGATCACGGTCAAGACCGCCGCGTAACCCACGCACCCAAGACTCGGTTAGGCGCCTCAAGCGTCCTGACCACCGGGCGACGGGCCCCGCTCCGGCGGGGCCCGTCGTCGTTCTGCCCCGGCGCGTTCTCGAAACGGACCGTGATCCACTGGGCTCTCAGCCCGGTGGACCACGGTCCGTTTGCGATCTGGGAGTGGTGGGGGGTGGGGTCGCAGTCGCGTCGCAGTTCGGTGGCTGGGCGCCATGACGCCGCCCCGACGTGTGACCCTGGTCACAAGCGACCGACCCAGTCGCTCAACCCAGAAGGAGTGGCCTTGACCAGCCCACCGGATCCAGACCAGGCAGACGCGACCACGAGGAGCGTGGACGCCGAGAGCCGGCGCGCGGCCTTCAAGACCGTGCAGGACTCCGCCGAGTTCCAGGAACTGCGATCGCGCTACCGCCGCTTCGTGTTCCCCGTGACGGGCGGCGCCCTGGCCTTCTACTTCCTCTACGTGCTCCTCGCGGCCTACGCGCCCGGGTTCATGGGCGAGAAGGTCGTCGGCAACATCAACGTCGGGCTGATCTTCGGCCTGCTGCAGTTCGTGATGGTCTTCGGCATCACCGCCGTCTACATCCGCTTCGCGCGCGAGACGCTCGATCCGATGTCGACCAAGATCCGTGACGACCTCGAAGCCGGAGGCCTGCGATGAGCTTCCCGCACGTGATGGCGGCCGAGGCCGTCGGCAGCCCCGCGCTGAACCTCGCGATCTTCGCCGGGTTCGTCATCTTCACCCTGGTCTTCGTGATCCGGGCCTCGAAGTCCAACACGAACGCCGCACAGATGTACACGGGCGGCGCCGCGTTCAGCGGTCGCCAGAACGGCATCGCCATCTCCGGCGACTACCTCTCGGCCGCGTCGTTCCTCGGCATCGCCGGCGCGATCGCGATCTACGGGTACGACGGCTTCCTCTATTCGATCGGGTTCCTGGTCGCGTGGCTCGTCGCCCTGCTCCTGGTCGCCGAACTCCTGCGCAACACCGGCCGGTTCACGATGGCCGACGTGCTGTCGTTCCGGATGCAGGAGCGACCGGTCCGCATGGCGGCCGCGATGTCGACCCTGGCCGTGTCGTTCTTCTACCTGCTGGCCCAGATGGCCGGTGCTGGCGGGCTCGTCGCCCTGCTGCTGAACATCGACGATCGCGCCGGCCAGAGCGTCGTGATCGTGGTGGTCGGCATCCTGATGATCGCCTACGTGCTGATCGGCGGGATGAAGGGCACCACCTACGTGCAGATCATCAAGGCGGTCCTGCTGATCGCCGGTGCCTCGGTCATGACGGTGTGGGTGCTCGCGAAGTCCGGGTTCAACATCTCCGACGTGCTCGGCGACGGCAGCGCTGCGGGCGCCTCGCTCGACCCGGGCAAGCAGTACGGCCTGACGGAGACCTCGAAGCTCGACTTCGTGTCGCTCTCGATCGCGCTCGTGCTCGGCACCGCCGGCCTCCCCCACATCCTCATGCGCTTCTACACCGTGCCGACGGCCGGAGAGGCTCGACGTTCGGTCGTCTGGGCGATCTGGTTGATCGGCCTCTTCTACTTGCTCACGCTCGTGCTCGGCTACGGCGCCGCGGCCCTCGTGGGCCCCGAGAAGATCCTCGCGTCGCCCGGCGCCGCGAACTCGGCAGCTCCGCTGCTCGCCTTCGAACTCGGCGGTACGATCCTGCTCGGCGTGATCTCGGCGGTGGCGTTCGCGACCATCCTCGCGGTGGTCGCCGGCC
>JAURVW010000264.1 GCA_030655275.1 Solirubrobacteraceae bacterium | reverse complement strand
TGCGACGACGTCGGCCGGCTCTTCGGCGACGACGAGCCGCATCCGCCGATCTTCCATCTCCTCGTGAACCACCTGCGGGCGATCGACGGCGACGCCGCCGCGGCCGGGGTCGGACGCCAGCTGTCGTTCCGGCTCAAACTGCTCGTCGGCGCAGGACTCACGCCGCAGCTCGGGGCATGCGCGAAGTGCGGTGCCAGCGGGCCGCTGGTGGGTTTTTCGGGTGTCGACGGCGGGCTCGTCTGTTCGTCGTGCTCCCCGCCCGCCGGGTTCACCGTGCGGCCCGAACTGCCTGAGACGATGCGCGCCGCGATCGGCGCGCCGCTCGCAGGGGCGCCGGAGCCGGCTTCGCTCGTGGCGCGCCAGTTCGACCGCGCGCTCACCGATCTCGCCGAACATCACGTCGGCGCGAAGTTGCGCGGCCTGCGGATCGCCGGCTGACGATCGGGCGAACCGGCCCTGCGGCGGAGGATCCCGCAGCGCCGGGATCCGCAGAGTCGGCACCGTCCCTGCGCGGTGTCCGAACGATGCGGCGAGGCCCTGCGCAGGCGCAGCGGCTACCGTCCCGCGTGGTGCCGCTCCTCGATCCCGCCAGCTTCCACGACCGCCAGCGCGCTCGCGAGACGGCGATCCTCTCGGAGCTCGCCTGCCCGACGTATCCGTCGACGCGCGAGCGCCCTGAGCCCGAATCCCCGAACCGCACGCCGCTCCAGCGCGACCGCGACCGCATCGTGCACTCGAAGGCCTTCCGCCGGCTCAAGCAGAAGACACAGGTCTTCGTCGCTCCGACCGGCGACCACTTCCGCACCCGGCTCACCCACACGCTCGAGGTGACGGGGATCGGCCGCACCGTCGCCCGTGCGCTGGGGCTCAACGAGGATCTGGTCGAGGCGATCGGCGTGGGCCACGATCTCGGTCACCCGCCGTTCGGGCACATCGGCGAAGACGTCCTCGATCGCTGGAGCACCGAGCGTGCCGGCGGCGGCTTTCGGCACTGGGAGCACTCGGTCCGCATCGTCGAGCACCTCGAGCGCGACGGCCAGGGGCTCAACCTGTGCCGCAGCGTCGTCGACGGCATCGCCTCCCACAGCGGCCGTGCGCCTCAGCCCTCGACACTGGAGGGCGCGATCATCCGCGTCGTCGACCGGATCGCATACCTCTCCCACGACGTCGACGATGCGATCCGTGCCGGCGTGCTCGACGAACGCGAGCTCCCGGCCGACGTCGTCGAGGCGCTCGGCGCCCACGGGACCGACCGCATCGACACGCTCGTCGCCGACCTCGTCGAGACCTCCGCCCGCGCCGGCGCGATCGAGCAGGGTCCGGAGGCCGCCGAGGCGATGGACGCCCTACGCCGATTCATGTTCGAGAGCGTCTACCTGGGGGAGACGGCGCGGCAGGAGCACGAGCGCATCGAGTCCGTCCTGCGCGGGCTGCTCACGCACTACGAGTCGCATGAGGACGACCTGCCGCCGGCCTGGCCCTGCCAGACCACGACGACCGAGCGAATCGTCGACTGGGTCGCCGGCATGACCGACGGGTATGCGGTGCGGTCGTTCGTCGGCCTCACGGTGCCGCGCGCCTTCGACGCCTGACCCGGAAGCGGGCCCGAGGTAAGCTAGGTCGGACCGATGCCGAGGTACACCGACGACTCCCGCGAGCGCGTGCGTGCGGCCGTCGACATGGTCGACCTGGTCCAGACGCGTACGGAGCTCAAGCGCTCCGGTGCCGGGCATTTCACCGGCCGCTGCTGCTTCCACGAGGAGCGCTCGCCCTCGCTGAGCGTCGACGTGGAGCGCAAGCTCTACCACTGCTTCGGTTGCCAGGCCGGCGGCGACTGCTTCGGGTTCGTGCAGGAGACCGAGGGGCTCGACTTCACGGGCTCGATCGAGTGGCTCGCGGCGCGATACGCGGTCACGCTCGAGATCGTCGACGACGACCCGAAGGCCGCCGCGCGACGCAAGCGTGAGCAGCAGTTGCTCGCGCTCACGGAGCGCGCGGCCGGGTTCTACGAGCGGCAGCTGTGGGACTCGCCGGAGGGAAAGCCTGCGCGCGACTACCTCCTCGGCCGCGGGCTCACGGAAGAGGCGCTTCGCGCGTTCCGCGTCGGGTTCGCGCCGGACGACTGGGACCGGCTCGCGCAGGCCTCGGCAAGGGCGAAGGTCGAGCCGAAGATGCTCGTCGATGCCGGGCTCGCGATGACGAAGAAGCAGGGCTCCGGCCTCAACGACCGCTTTCGCAACCGCATCACCTTTCCGCTCTGCGACGCCCGCGGCCAGGTGCGCGGGTTCGGCTGTCGCGCGATGTGCGACGAGCAGAAGCCGAAGTACCTCAACACCTCCGAGAACGAGCTCTTCCACAAGGGCCGCCAGCTCTTCGGCCTCCACATGGCCCGGCCGGCGGCGGCCAGGAACGGCGTCGTGGTACTCGTGGAGGGCTACACCGACGTGATCGCCCTGCGTCAGAGCGGGGTGGAGCACGTCGTCGCCCTCATGGGCACCGCGATGACCGCCGAGCAACTCAGCGAGCTGTCGCGGCTCGCGCCGTTGCTCGTGCTCGCCCTCGACCCCGACGGCGCCGGCGAGGCCGCGATGGAGAAGGCCTACGGGCTGGCCCAGGGCTCCCGGCTGGAGCTGCGGGTGGCCGAGCTCCCCGAGGGCCTCGATCCGGCGCAGCTCGTGCAGGACGGCC
>JAURVW010001337.1 GCA_030655275.1 Solirubrobacteraceae bacterium | reverse complement strand
CGGCGCTCCCGAGAGCGGCTCGGGTGCACCTGCGCCCTCCGGACCGGCTCCGTCCGCGGTCCCAGTCCCGCCGACGCTGCTGACGCCGCTGACCGAAACGGCGCCGAAGTGTGGATCGCTCTCGCTGAAGGGGAAGTCGCTGACCAAGGCGACGTCGATCATCAAGAAGGCCGGTTGCAAGCGCGGGACGGTCAAGAAGCCGAGGTCGGTGAAGAAGGGCCGTGTGCTCGTCGTCTCCACCGCCAGGCTCGCCAAGGGCAGCACGACCAAGGTGAACCTGACGCTCGTCGCCACGCGTCGCTGACACGCACCCCGCAGGGTCGACCGTCCGGCGATGGACGGCTGACCCGGACGGAACGTGACGACTCCTCTGGCCGTCCGGCTGGACGGGCCCCGGGCGTCCAATACGATCCCGCCGATGGCGACACGTGGACCCAAGGCAGGCGGCGGCTCGGGCGGCTCGGGCCCCAGGAGCGCGCTCGGACGCACGAAGGCCCTCATCGGTGATCGTGCCGACACCGTCGTTCGGTCCGGCTACCTCGATGCCCTGGGCGCCGGTGACGTGCGCCGGTCGGTGTCGCAGGTCGCGATGCAGTCCCGGCTGCTGCCGCGGGTGTACGAGCAGCTCTGGCGGCCGGCGCTGTTCGGCGCCGCGACCCTCGGGCTCCGCGAGAAGGAGGAGGCGGCGCTCATGCGCGAACTCCTCGACCTCGAGCGCGGCGACACCGTGCTCGACGTGGCCTGCGGCCCGGGAAACACCCTGAGGCGACTCGTCGACCGGATCGGCCCGGACGGCCTGGCGGTCGGCGTCGACGCGGCCCCCGCGATGCTCCAGCGCGCCGTCCGCGACACGCCCTCGTCGAACGTCGCCTACGTGCGCGCCGACGGCTCCGACCTGCCGTTCCTCGACGGCGCCTTCGATGCCGTGGCTTGCTTCGGCGCGCTCTACCTCGTCGACCGTCCGTTCGACGTCCTGGACGAGCTCGTGCGTGTGGTCGCGCCGGAGGGCAAGATGGCGATCCTCACGAGCTGCACCCGCGGTCCGGGGCTCGCCCGCCCGATCGTGAACGTCGCCGCGATCGGCTCCGGCTTTCGGTGGTTCGGCCCGGACGAGATCACCGGCGCCCTCGAGGACCACGGCCTCGTCGAGATCCGTCAAGAGGTGCGTGGCGTGATGCAGTACGTCGGCGCTCGCCGCCCGTAGACCGCGGGCTGACTGGGGCACATCGCCGGTTTCGGGCGTCCTCGCTATCATCCGCTCGGCACGGTGGGCGTAGCTCAGTTGGTAGAGCTCCTGGTTGTGGTCCAGGCGGTCGCGGGTTCGAGCCCCGTCGCTCACCCCTCGTGAACACGAAGCCCCGCGAGAGCGGGGCTTCGGTCGTTCTGGGGCGTTCCGGCTTCCGGACCTGGCATCGCCGATCGGGTCAGCTGGCCACGGCGCCGGCCTTGCGCGCCTCCGCGAGCAGGGTCTCGCTCACGTCCCACAGACGCCGGGCCGCGTCCGGGTCGAGCGCGTGTGCCATCACGCCTTTGATGCCCGTGACATGGTCGACGACCTCGGCCTCGTTGCAGTCCTCGAAGTAGCGGCCGCCGATGCCCTCGACCTGCGGCGACGTGGCGAGGAAGACGGAGGTGGCCGCGCCCTGCTCGATCGACTTCATCCGAAACGCACCCTGCTCCTCGGCCTGCCGGGCGAACGCCTCGTTCGCAGCGCGCTTCTCCTCGCTCCAGTGGCGCTGCAATGGCGTCCAGATGCCACCGGGCATCAGGGAGTTGGCCGTGATGCCGTCGTCGGCCCACCGGCGCGTCGCCTCGACGGCGAAGAGGGCGTTCGCGGTCTTGGACTGCCCGTAGGCGAGGCCCGGGTCGTACGGACGCTGCTCGAAGAAGAGGTCGTCGAACACGATGGGGGAGGAGGCGTGGCCGGACGACGACACCGCCACGATCCGGGCGTCTCCGGCCTCGGCCAGTGCGGCATGGAGCCCGGTCGCGAGGGCGAAGTGTCCGAGGTGGTTCGTGCCGAATTGGGTCTCCCAGCCCTGCGCCGTCGTGCCTTGCGGCGTCTCCATCACGCCGGCGTTGTTGACCAGGATGTGGAGCGGGCCCGTCCAGCCGGCCGTGAAGGCGTCGACCGTCGCGAGGTCGGCGAGATCGAGGTGGGCGACGGTGAGGTCGTCGCGGCCGGTGGTCGAG
>JAURVW010001336.1 GCA_030655275.1 Solirubrobacteraceae bacterium | reverse complement strand
TGGGCGGCGTGACGCGGCTGGCCCCGCCGCGGCGAGGGGGCTCGGCGCGCGGCGCGTTGCTCACGAGGGCAGCTCGAAGGACGCGTCGCCGAGCACCACGATCACGGGGTCGCCGGCGCGCGCGATGATCCCGAGGGGCGTCGACGGGTCGGTCGTCTTGAGGTCGCAGGCGATGACGGTGTCGTCGCCCATCGCACCCGAGAGACGGGTGAGTGCGTCGCCGAGACCCTGCACCGCGCCGATCATCCCCGAGACCGTGCCGCTCTCGGCATCGATCACGAAGGGCGGATACGGACCGAGTTCGGGGGTCGCGGGCATCACGACATCCGGCTCGGAGCCGTGGGGAAGCTCACCGTGTGGGACCTCGACGGTGCCGACGGGGCGCTCGATGAGCAGCGGCCCGTGCGGCTCGAGGGAGACGATGGTGGCCGGCTCGGTCTCCGTCTCGGCCAGCAGGACGCGAGCCTGCAGCACAGCGACCTCGTGAACGAGGCGGAGAACGGTGGCGATGGCTTGCTGAACGCGCAGCTCCGGAGCGCTCACGGGAGGTGCGTCCTCTCGGCGGCCGGAGACGGGGGAGGGCCCGGCACGCTGTGCACAAACTAACCCGCTCGCAGGGACGAAGGCGAACGGAACATTGCGATGTGCGCGTTCCGTCCCCCGTTCCGGGACCTCCGGACCGATGAACGCCGTTCGCCTGTCGGAGCGGGGTTGGACCCAAAACCAGTGCGTGCATTGGAGAAACGTTCATCTCGTTTGCACCCGCCGCGTCACCAGCCCGCCCCCGGCGCCTCTAGTCTGGCCCGATGGCCGACCGAGATCTGCTCACGTTGCGCGGACCGACCATGACCGTCCGCATCCCGGAGCCGGGCGACGCGACCTCGCTGTTCCGCCTCGCCAGCGACCCGGTCGTGACGCAGTGGTTCTCGTGGGGCCCCTACCAGGAGACGGCCGAGGCGCGGGCCTATCTCGACAAGCTCCCGCTCCAACGCGAGACCGGCCGCCAACTCGACCTCCTGCAGGTCCACGACCGCCTCGGTCCCGTCGGCATCACCGGCCTCTCGGAGTTCTCCTACCGCGACCGCCGCGCGATGGTGGGCACCTGGCTCTGCCAGGAGGCCTGGGGGACGGGCGCGAACACCGAGGGCAAGGCGCTCATGTTCCACCTCGCCTTCGAGCTCATGGGCCTCGAGCGGGTCGGGGCGTACGCCAACGTCGCCAACGAGCGCTCACAGCGGGCGCTCGAGAAGGTCGGATTCGGTCGCGAAGGTGTGCTGCGTGGCTGGCATCGCCACGGCGACGCCCAGCTCGACGTCGCCGTCTACGGCCTGCTCGCGAGCGACTGGCGCGACGGCCCGATGCGCGAGGTGCCGATCGAGGTCGAGGGCGCCGTCCCGATCAGCTTCACCACCCTCCTCGCGGCGACGAGCTGAACCATCGGCGCGCCCCAGCGTGGCTCTCGCCGCGCCGGACTGGCCGGGACCCGTGAAGAACCCGTGAAGATCACGGGAAACCCGCGTTGCGGGACGGCCCCGGGTCCCTAGATTGGATGGGGTGAGTGAAGCTGCCTCCGCCCGCCCCAGCGCGATCGACGAACCCGCCGAGTCCATCCCCTCCACACCGGAGCCGGGAGGACATCACGAGGTCGCGCGTCTGGCGGCCCGTGACGCCGCTCGTGCGCTCGTCGTCGGAGACCATGAACCGGTTCCGTCGCAGGAGGCCGAGAAGCCCGAGGAGATCGCCCTCGACGCGCCCGAGTTGCTCTTCAGCCGCGAGCTCTCGTGGATGGACTTCGACGACCGCGTCCTGCAGCTCGCCGAGCGGACGCGTACCCCGCTGCTGGAGCGCATGAAGTTCCTCGGCATCTGGGCGAGCAACCTCGACGAGTTCTTCATGGTGCGCGTCGCCGCACTCCACGACCAGGTCGACGCCGGCATCCGCGAGCCCGGCGCCGACGGCCGCACCCCGGACGAGGTGATCGACGGCGTGCGCTCGCGCGTCCTGGAGCAGATGGACCGCGCGTACCGCCAGCTCCACGAGCATCTCCTGCCGCAGCTCGCCGAGCACAACGTGCGCATCGTGCCGCTCTCCACGCTCGACCAGAAGCGCCACGACGCGGTGATCGACCGCTTCCGCCGCCAGGTGCTGCCGGTCCTCACGCCGCTCGCCGTCTCCGTGGGCCGTCCCTTTCCGTACATCTCCGGCCTCTCGCTGAGCCTCGCGGCGCTCGTCCGCGACCCCGTCACCGGGCAGCGCGTCATCGCCCGCATCAAGGTGCCGCGCGAGATGATCAGCCGGCTCGTGCCGGTCGAGGGCGAGGAGAACACGTACGTCTGGATCGAGGACGTGATCGGCGAGAACGCCCACCTCCTCTTCCCGGGCATGGAGGTTGTCGGCACCGGCACGTTCCGCGTCACGCGCGACGCCGACTTCGAGATCTCCGACGACGCCGACGACCTCCTGCAGGCCGTCGAGACCGAGCTGCGCTACCGCCGCTTCGGTGAGGTCGTGCGCGTGGAGGTCAACGCCGACATCAACCCCGAACTGCGCGCGCAGCTCATTGCCGGGCTCGAGGTCGAGGAGCGTCAGGTGTACGACGTCGCCGGGCCGCTCGACCTGCGCAACCTCATGCAGCTCGGCCGGCTGCCGGGCCACAAGGAACTCAAGGACAAGCCGTGGTCGCCGCTCGTCCCGCGCCGCGTGCGTGGTGAGGACGGCGCCCCCGCCGACATGTTCGCCGCGATCCGCCAGGGCGACCTGATCGTCCACCACCCGTACGACTCGTTCAGCGCGACCGTGGAGCGGTTCGTCGAGCAGGCCGTCGACGACCCGGACGTCCTCGCGATCAAGCAGACGGTGTACCGCACGTCCGACGACACCTCGCTGATCCCGTCGCTCATGCGCGCCGCCGACCGCGGCAAGCAGGTCGCCTGCCTCGTCGAGCTCAAGGCGCGCTTCGACGAGCGGGCCAACATCGGCTGGGCCAAGGAGCTGGAGAAGGCCGGCGTGCACGTCGTGTACGGCCACCCCGGGCTCAAGACCCACGCGAAGTCGATCCTCGTGGTGCGTCGCGAAGGCGACGGCGTGCGTCGCTACGTGCACACCGGCACGGGCAACTACCACCCGCAGACGGCCCGGCTCTACACCGACATCGGCCTCTTCACGTGCAACGAGGAGATCGCCGCCGACGTCGCCGACATGTTCAACGTGCTCACCGGCTTCGGCCGCGCGCCCAAGCCGCGTGAGGCGCTCATCGCGCCGAGCGGGCTGCGCGACGGCATCATCGAGCGGATCGACCGTGCGACGAAGGCCGCGAGCAAGGGCAAAAAGGCCCGCGTGCGCCTCAAGATGAACGCGCTCGTCGACCGCCGCTGCATCCGTGCGCTCTACCGCGCCAGCCAGGCCGGCGTCACCGTCGAGATCAACGTGCGCGGTGTGTGCTGCCTGCGTCCCGGCGTGCCCGGTGTGTCGGACAACATCCGCGTGGTCTCCGTGCTCGGCCGGTTCCTCGAGCACTCCCGGATCTTCGCGTTCGAGATCGAGGGCCACGAGCCCGAGGTGTTGATGGGCTCCGCCGACCTGATGCCGCGCAACCTCGACAACCGCGTCGAACTGGTCGTGCCGCTCCTCGACAAGCCCGCGCGCGATGTCGTCATCGACGTGCTCGATCGGTCCCTGGCCGACGAGGAGGGCGCCTGGGAGCTCCAGGAGGACGCGAGCTGGAAGGCCGTGCTCCCCGAGGGCAGCGGCCGGTCCGTCCAGCGCGAGCTCATGGCGGCCGCGAGCGAGTGGTAGGCCCCGGCGGGCGGCGCCTCGCCGCCCGCACGCCGGGCCCGCGCCCGATGGGCCGGAGCCTGGTGTGGCGCGCTGCCGGTGGGTACCCTGGTGCGGTGCGTCCCCGCCTGTCCCCGGTCACCGCCACGCTCGTCTGCGCGGCCGCGTTCGCCGTCCCGGCGTCGGCCTCCGCGGCTGCCTCGCCGGCGTCTCCCACGGTGAAGGCCTCGGCCTCCGCCGCGGCGAAGGCCAAGAAGAAGAAGACGACCGCGCAGCGCGTCACCGCGCTCTCGCGCTCGCTCAACCGCGCAAAGGCCCAGCAGCGCCTCGCGCAGAAGCAGCTCGACGCGCTCGTGAAGCAGAACACGGTGGTCAACGGGCAGATCAGCGAGGCGACGACGAAGCTCTCGGACTCGATCAAGCTCTCCTCGCCCGCGGGGCTGCTGGCGGTGCTGCAGGAGCCGAGCTCGGGCATCCCGGCCCTCTTCGACAAGCTCGCTGCCGAGGCCACCGCGAACGTGCGCCAGATCCTCGGCTCGGCCGAGTACGCGGTCGCCGTGGTGACCGTCGGCGACTTCATCGCGAGCCCGACGCTGCTCGTGTCGGCCGACATCCCCGACATCGGCACGCCGGTCACGTTCTCGGGCAAGCTCCCGGTGGTCGTCCCGCCCGGCACGAACGCCGAGACCGTCGACGTGCGCGTCGGCGCGGTCTCCTTCGAGAACGACGGCACGGGCGCGGACAACCCCGCCTTCGTCGCCAACCTCAATCACTTCTCCGTGGCGCCCAAGGGCTACACCGGCAACGTCGGCGACGCTGCGCTGCGCGGCGGCGCGGCGGGCGTGAACCTCACGCAGGTCGCCAACGGCCAGACGACCCTCTGCACCGCCGGCTCGGACGGCTGCGGCGCGCCGGTCTGGTCGGCGCCGAACCCCGACCTGAACCTGCTGCCGTTCTGGCCGGTGGAGAACAAGGTCGTCTCGTTCGGCGACAAGCCGGGCGTCGACTTCGACCTCGGCAAGACGCTCCCGCTCGCGAGCGGCGGGCGTCTGGCGAGCATCGAGCCCGGCGTGTCGACCCAGCCGATCAAGGTGAGCACGAACGGCGGCCGCAACGGCGTCGCGATGCTCGAGGCCGAGGTGTCCATCAGCGTGATGGACCTGTCGGTCAACCCGGCCGACCCGCTCTCCTAGCGAGAACGACGAGGGCCCGTCGCCGCGCTGGCTGCGCGGCCGACGGGCCCTGGATCGAAGAGGTTCCTGGCGGCGCGTCCCACGCGCCGCCGGACGCCTCTGCGCGCGTGGTTAGGCCTTGGCCTTCGTGCTCTTGGCCGCCTTCTTGGAGGTGGCCTTCTTCTTCGCCTTCGACGCCGAGGCGGAGCCGCCGTGGCAGGTCGGGGTGGTCACGCGGAACGGACCGGCCGAGAGGTTGCGCAGCTGCGAGGTGCCGTCCTTGTTGACGAGCGCCTTGCTCGTGTACGGGTCGCGGGCGACGGAGCTCGTGAACGTGGTCGCGGTGCCGGTGATGGCGAGGTTGCACCAGGAGGTCTTCGCGGCGATCTCCTCCTCGGTCAGCTGGAAGCTGACGAGGCCGCGGATCGTGCTGAAGCGACCCTTGTAGGTGCCGGTGCAGGTGACGCCCCAACCGGGGAAGTCGCCCGAGCAGTTGAACGCTTCGTCGGGAATCACGGCGTTGCTGGTGAGGAACGTCGGGAAGATCTCGGTCTCGGCGGAGACGACCTCGCGGTTGAAGCCGAACGCGTAGCCGGTCACGTCGCTCGAGCAACGCAGGCGGTACTGCGCGACGACGGTGTCGTCGGCGAGGTACTGGGCCGGGACGTCCTTCGGCTTGAACAGACGCGCGTAGCACTCGTTGGTGCCGGGGGTGGGGATCCCGTCGGTGCCGTTCGCCGCGATCGGGGCGCCGGTCGACACGACTTCGCCGGGGATGGTGGGGGTGGTGGCGGCCGGGGTGGTCGGCGCCGGGGTCTGGGCGGACGCGGTGGCTGCCGTGAGGCAGGCCGTGGCGATGAAAGCGGCCGCGGCGGAGCGCGACGCGGTGCGCCAGTCGAGACGGTGCAACTGGTTCTCCTTGGTGGGTGGGGGAGTCACTGAGAGCGACCCTCCGGCGATCATCCGAAACGTGGGACGTCGCGATGTTGCGCCGCTGTCACGTCGGTGTGAAGAGGTGGTGACCAGGCGTGGCGAGCGGGGCTACGCGCCAGGGACGGCGAGCGCCGTCGTGGTCTCGGCGGCAGCCGCGCCGGGGGGCGTGAGGCCGAGCCAGGTGGTCTGCGCGCGGGCGATCGCCAGGGGATCGAGCGAGAGCGGGTCGGCTTTGTCCTTCGCGACGGCGGGGCCGATGAGCAGAGCGCCGGTGGCGACGGCCGCGGGCGCATCGGGATCGTTCGGCGCAGCCGGGACCGTGCCGGGCTCGGCGGCCGCGAGTCCACTCGTGGCCGTGCCATCGCCGACGACGAAGATCGCCGACGACGCATCCAGGCCGTCCTTGGCGGTGAGCGTCGCGATGGCGGCGTCGAGGTCCCGGTCGCGGGCGGCGGCCTCGCCCTCGTCGCAGCCGTCGGTGCCGCAGAGGCCCACGTTCACCACGAGCCACGCCGGCGCGTCGTCGGCGGTGAGGTCCTTCGCCAGCGCCGAGAGGGGTGAGGCGGCGGCCTCGCAGGCGCCGGACGATGCGAGGTCGGAGAGGTGCGCGAGCGCGTTCTCGCGCGCGAGGCCCTGCGCGGCCGGGTCGGGCGTGCCGGCGCCGCAGAGCGCCGCCTTCGCCGCATCGACGGAGCCAACCGGTGCGTAGGCCTTCCAGCGACGACCATCGATGGCGACGGCCGTCGGCACGGAGGGTGTGCCCGCGGGGTAGTCACAACCGGTTCCGGCCACGACGCCCTTCGCGTCGACGGTGCCGGGCGTGACGGGTGTCGGCACGTCGCAGCCCGCCCGGGCAGCGGGGTTGGAGCCCTGGCCTGCGAGGAGGCCGAGCGAGGTGACGAGCGGTGCGTCGGGGACCTGACCGAAGCCGGTGAAGGTGGTGCCCTTTGCCGCGCGCACGCGGGCGGGTGAGGCGGCGGGCGCGTCTCGCCAGCGCAGCGGGGCGTCGCCGTGGACGACGATCAGCGCGACCTGCTGCAGTGTTCCGGCCTTGGTGGCGCCGAGCGGATCGTCGGGATCGGCGGCGGCCGTGTCGTCGGCGCCGTCTTCGGCGGCTGCGTCATCCGTGGCGGCGGAGTCATCGGCCGCCGCTGGCGTCGCGGTGTCGGCGGCTGCCGCGCCGTCGACGGTCGCCGCCGGGAGGTCGTCGGTCGAACTCGCGTCGACGCTCGCTGCGTCGCTCGGATCCGGCTCCTCCGCGGCCGGGGCCGGGGTCGCCGGGGCAGCGATGGGTAGGGCCGCCGCCGGCGCCGCGGCCACCACGACCGGGCTGGCCTGCACCTGCTGCGGGTGTGGCAGCGACACGCCGATGACCGTCGCTCCTACGAGCGCCGCGCCG
>JAURVW010001331.1 GCA_030655275.1 Solirubrobacteraceae bacterium | reverse complement strand
CGGCATCAGGCGCCCGTTCGATACCCTCATCGCGCGCCGCGTCGGGCTCGACATCGACCGCGCCATCGATCTCGTCTTCCTCATCCGCTTCGTGCGATTCGGCGAACGCGGCCGAGTCGGATGCTTCATCGGTCGCCGCGTCCGGCTCGGCGTCCTCGTCCACCGCTTCATCCGGCTGCTGCGGCTCTACGGGGTCCGGGTCAGCACGGCCGAGGCCATCGACGCGATGCACGCGGTCTCGCAGCCGAGCGTGCTCGACGACCGCGAGGTGCTGCGCGCCGCGCTGGCCGTAAGCCTGGTCAAGGACCGGCGCGACCTCGACGCCTTCGACCGGGTCTTCGACCGCTTCTTCGGCCTGCGGGCCGTCATCGACGAGGACACCGGCCACGGGCACTCGCACGCCCACGACGACCTCACCGACGAGGGCGAGCTCGAGCAGTTCACGCTCTCGGAGGAGCCGGGCGACACCCCCGAGGACGGGCACTCGCACGGCAAGCCCGACGACATCAAGGAGTTCTTCAAGCCCGAGGACATGGCCCAGCAGTACAACCTGCACCAGGAGGCCAACAAGATCGACATCGCGGCGCTGACCGACGAGATCGTGCTCTCCAACGACGCCGAGACCAGCGCGGGCGAGGCCGCCCGGGTGCAGATCTCGACCAACCGGATGCACAACCCCGGTGCCCCGGGCGACCTGGTGCGCAACCCCGGCATGGAGCTCGAGACCGAGCTCTCGGTCGCCGAGGAGATGATGCTGCTGAGCTGGCTCGAGGACGGCGTCGCCGACGACCTCGACGACGACTCCGACGCCGGGATCGCCCTGGCCGCGCTGCGCGAGCGGCTCGCGCCGTTCCTCGCCGGGCTCCCCGAGCGGCTCAAGGCCCACCTCGAGAAGCTCATGGAGATGGAGCGCGAGGTCGAGGAGCGCGAGATCAAGGCGGCGCAGGCCGAGACGCTCGACGAGCAGGAGCGCGCCGACCTCGAGCAGTCGCTGCGCCGGCT
>JAURVW010001329.1 GCA_030655275.1 Solirubrobacteraceae bacterium | reverse complement strand
CCAGGGCCGACACGAACCTGAGGGTTCAGCGGTTGAGTCGCCAGATGGCGGCCGTCAGCACGGTCGCGAAGGCAACCCATGCCGTCAGCGGCAAGCCTGCCGCTGCTGCGGGCGTGTCGACCTTCTTTGCCTGCGCGACGTACGCGGCGCCCGTGCCGATCAGGGCCGCGGCGGCCACGGTGCTCGCGGGCAGATTCCGGCGGCCGAAGAAGAGCCGGCTCCATGCCCCGATGGCCACGACGTTGCCGGCGAGAAGCGCCAAAGATCGATTGCGCGCCGGCGACGAAGGCTTTCGCAGGAGGCGGTACGCGCCAGCCGCCAGGAACGACTCGATCACCGTCCAGGCGACCGGGATGGCGACGTCGGGCGGCTTGAACGCCGGTTGCCGAAGCGTGCGATACCAGAGGAACACCCGCGGGTGATTCGGCGTCGGCGTCGTCGACAGGCTGAGCAGCATCGGCACGACGAGCGCGCTGGCCGAGATCGCGGCCGCGAGTCCGGCGCCGAGGCCTGTGCCGGGTTCCGCCTCGGCCTGGCTCGAGACCTCGACGGGCGGTTCAGGGCGGTCGACTGCTTGGTTCATGTTCGCCTCGTGCTCGAAGGGAAGGTTGACTCTGCACCTCGACGCCCGTCTTCGGCATCGGACCGGTCGCACCCCGGACGTAGGCGGAGCGCCTGACCGACACGCGGGTTCACGAAGACCGGGCGAGGATGCGGCCGAGCGACGCGGCGAACACGCGGAAGTCGATCGGCTTGGTCCAGTAGTCGGCCATGCCGGCGTGCAGCGCACGTGCGATGTCGTCGGGGATCGCGTTCGCCGACAGCGCGACGCACGGGATCGAGACGGTCCGCGGATCGGCGCGCAGGCGCCGCAACACCTCGAGCCCGTCGAAGTCGGGCAACTGCATGTCGATCATCACGATGTCGGGCAGGACGGCCTGCGTCAGCGCGACGCCGTGCGCACCGTCGACGGCGGTGTGGAGCGTGAGGCCCGGGAAGCGGCGGATCAGTTCCTCGACGATCAGCACGTTGACGGGGTTGTCCTCGATGTAGAGCAGCTTGCCGGTGAAGCGCGGATCGTTGAAGTCGATCGCCGCCGGCGGGGCGGCAGGGCGGTGCACGCTCTCGCGGCCCTGCGCGTTCTCGAGCATCACGGTGAACTCGCTGCCGACGCCGAGCGTGCTGGCGACCACCACCTCGCCGCCGAGGCGTTCGACGATCGACTTGACCACGGCCAGGCCGATGCCGTTGCCTTCGATGCCCTCGCGGTCCATGCCGAGCCGGTTGAACGGTTCGAACAGGTGCGGCAGCTGCGCCGGCTCGATGCCGCGACCGGTGTCGCGCACGCTCAGCGCGACGCGCTCGTCGTCCGCCACCCGCGCGGCGATCCAGACGTCGCCCCCGGTCCGGTTGTACTTGATCGCGTTCGTGACCAGGTTGATGACGACCTGCCGCACCCGCGTCGCGTCGGCCCACACGCGCAGGTCGAGGGGGCCGACGTGAAGTGCGATGCCGAGCGCACGGGCCTGCGGCGTCAGCTGCGGCAGGGTCTCGCCGACGACGCGATCCAGCGCGACGGCGTCGAGCTGCATCTTCATCTCGCCGGACTGGACGCTGGACAGGTCGAGCACGTCGTTGATCA
>JAURVW010001328.1 GCA_030655275.1 Solirubrobacteraceae bacterium | reverse complement strand
ACACGCAGGTGGTGCGGTACGCCGTGCGCCTCGCCGACGCCACCCGCCATCCCGAGCGGTACGGCCTGCCCGAGCTCTCGGAGATTATCGAGGTCGGCGCCTCGCCGCGTGGCCCGATCGGCCTCATCCAGGCCGCGCAGGCGCTCGCCGTGCTCCGCGGCCGCGACTACGTGACGGCCCGCGACGTGCACGACCTCGCCGCCGACGTCCTCCGCCATCGCATGGTGCTCTCGTACGAGGCGCACGCCGATGGCATCACGAGCGACCAGGTGCTCGACCGCATCATGGCCGCCGTCGATCCTCGTGCGGTCGGCTCCGGCGGAACTCTGGGAGGAGCCGCCGGGGTCGGCGGCGGGTACACCGCGACCGGTGCACAGGCCGGGCAGCCCGGGCAGGCGGGTGCGTTCACGTCACTCGGTGGCGGCACGGCCGCAGCCGCGCCGACGCAGCACCATCCCCAGACCGCCCAGCACGAGACGGCCGTCCACGACCAGACGGCCCCCAGCTTCCGCAAGGCCGGCGAGCGCTAGAGCGACCCCATGACGTCGTCGCTCATCATCAACCCGCCGGGGCAGCAGGGCCCCGGCCGCACGCCGCCGGCTGCCGTCGCCGCGCTCGATCTCGCGATCGCGCGCCGCGCTGCCGGCCGGCTCCCGGGCGACCACCTGGCCGCCGGCGTCGGCGCGGGCACCGAACTCCAGCAGCTACGTCCGTACGTCGAGGGCGATGACCTCCGCCAGCTCGACGCCGCGGCCAGCGCCCGCACGAACGAGCCCCACGTGCGGCTCCACGTGCCCGAGCGCGCCCTCACCACCTGGGTGCTGCTCGACATCAGCCCGTCGATGGCCTTCGGCAGCGACACGCGACTCAAGTCCGACGTCGCCGCGGGAGCCGCAACCGTGATCTCGCGCCTGGCGACTCGCCGCGGCGGCCGGATCGGTCTCATGCGTTGGGGCTCCGACGAGGAGATCCTCGTGCCGCCGCGCGGCGGGCGCAACGCGCTCGGCTCGATCGACCGCACGATCCGCGCCGGCGTCGCCGCCGACGGCACGCAGCCCGTCTGCGACTTCGACCACGCGATCCGCCGCCTCGGGCTCCTGGCCCGTCAGCCCGGCCTGGTCGCGATCGTCTCCGACTTCCGCGACACGTCGAACTGGCCGCGCGCCCTCTCGGCGCTCGCGCATCGCCATCGCGTGATCGCGGTCGAGGTGAGCGACCCGCGTGAGCACTCGCTGCCCGACGCCGGCTCGATCGTCGTCCGCGACCCCGAGACGGGCCGCGACCTGGAGATCAACACGGGGTCGCGCAAGCTCCGCGAGGCCTACGCCGCGCAGGAGGCCAAGCGCCGCGAGTACCTCCGCAGCACCTTCCGCCGGTCGCGCGTCAAGCACGTGCCCGTGATGACGAACCGCGACTGGCTTCGCGACCTGGGGACCGGCATCCGATGAAGCTCGACCAGCCGATCTACCTCCTCGCCCTGCTGGTGATCCCGGTGGGCATCGCGCTCGCGTATCTCGCCAGGCGCCGTCGCCGCAAGTACGCGGTGCGCCTCCCCACGGCCGGCACGCTCGCCGCGCTCCTGCCGCGCGAGTCGCAGTTCTCGCGCGTGCTGCCGGGCATCCTCTTCGGGTGCGCCGTCGCCGCGCTGGCCCTGGCCCTCGCCAAGCCGGAGGTGACCGTGCGCGAGCCGGTCGAGCGGGCGTCCGTGATGCTCGTGACCGACGCCTCCGGCTCCATGCAGGCCCAGGACGTCGCACCGACCCGCCTCGACGCTGCCAAGAGCGCCGTCGAATCGTTCCTCGACGAGGTTCCCGATCAGATGCGCGTCGGGCTGCTGTCCTACGCCAGCGTCGTGGAGACCATCGAGGGTCCGACGACCGACCGCGACAACGTGCGGGCGGCCTCCCGGTCGATCACCGCCGAGGGCGCGACGGCCACGGGCGATGCGCTGAAGGCCGCGATCGACCGCCTCCGCGAGACCGAGGACAAGAACGACCCGGCCCCGGCCGCGATCCTGCTGCTCTCCGACGGGATGACCTCCCAGGGCGTCAACCCGCTCGAGATCGCCCGGGAGGCCAAGGCCGCCGGGATCACCATCTCGACCGTCGCACTGGGCACGCCCGGCGGCACCGTCACGCTCGGCGGTGGCTTCACGCGCGCCGTGCCTCCGGACCCCGAGACGCTGCGCCAGATCGCGTCGATCTCCGGTGGGCAGGCGTTCGCCGCCGACGATGCCGACGAGCTCGACAACGTCTACAAGCAGGTTGGTTCCAAACTCGGCACGCGCCCCGTGCAGCGCGAGGCGACGGCCGGCGCGGCCGGCATCGGCGCGCTCTTCCTGGTCGGTGCGCTGGCGCTGGGCCTGCGCCGCCGAGGACGCCTGGGCTGAGGTCTACTCGGGCGCCATCCGTAGGGCGCCGTCGAGGCGGATCACCTCGCCGTTGATCATGCGGTTGCCGATCACGTGGGCGACGAGGGACGCGTATTCATCCGGCCGACCGAAGCGAGCCGGGTAGGGGATCTGCTGCTCGAGTGACGCCTGGGCCTTGTCCGGGAGACCGGCCATGAGCGGTGTGTCGAACGGGCCGGGGGCGATCGTCACGACCCGCACCGCTGAGCTCGCGAGTTCCCGGGCGACCGGCAGGGTGAGACCGACGACGCCGGCCTTCGAGGCGGCGTACGCGACCTGTCCGATCTGGCCGTCGTAGGCCGCGACCGAGGCGGTGAGGATCACGACGCCGCGCTCACCGTCGCCATCGTCGATCGGGCCGCCCGGTGCGGGCGACGATGGCGCGTCCCGCGGCTCGTTGCCGATCATCAGGCCCGCGGCCTGCCCGAGGGCGTTGATCGTGCCGACGAGGTTGAGCTCGATCACCTGCTTGTGCCAGGAGAGACGGGTCGGACCGAGGCGGCCGAGCAGCTTGCCGGGCGTCGCGACGCCAGCGCAGACGACCGCGATGCGCACGCCGTCCCCGGCGAGTTCGGCGGTCGCCTCGAGCGTCGAGAGGAGCTGATCGGTGTCGAGGACGTCCGTGCGGATGGCGGTCGCGCCCGTCTCGCCGGCCACGCGCTCGGCGCGCTCCTGGTCGAT
>JAURVW010001326.1 GCA_030655275.1 Solirubrobacteraceae bacterium | reverse complement strand
ATGCTCTCGATTCGAAAAACGTTCCGGCGTGGAACGATCCCTCCCGCGAGAGGGTCGCCGCATCGTCGGTGGCGACCGTTTGATTGTCAACCGAATGCGTCCAGCGGCCCGAAAGCTGCCGGCGCCCGCCGTACCGCGGTTTCGACCTTGTCCTACAGCGCGCGGACGTCGCGGCGCCGAGACTGCTTCGATAGACAAGGAGCCGTCGATGCCGCCACCCGTCGCCCAGACCTGTTCGCGCCCCGAGTGGACGCGCCGCTTCGCGTGCCGGGCGATGCTGGTCTCACCGCTGCTCGACACCATCTCCGCCGGCATGGTCGCCGAAGCGCAGTTCGACGAGGCTTGCGATCTCGAGCCGGAGGACGCGGCGGAGATCTACAGCGTGCCGCATTGAGCGGCGATGCCGACAGCGGCTCGCGAACCGCCGTGACCCGACGAAACCAGCTGATCAGGCCTGGGCGCGGCGCTTGCGCGCGACGAACGCCAGCACACCGAGGCCCACACCGAACAGCGCATAGGTGCTCGGCTCCGGCACCGCCGTGACCTTGACGACGAAGTGGCCGAGGGTTCGCGACTTGTAAGTCTCCGCATAACCGACGACCACTTCGCTTTTCGAGACCAGCCAGTCCGGGCTGGCACCGATGACGTCGTCGAGCCGGAATGCGGTGTTCGCGGAGCCCGGGAACGCATAGAAGACCGGCCGGAAGTTGGCGTAACCGACGACCGCATCGCCGACTTGCGCCTGGAAGCCGTAGGCCGGGCCGAGGCCGCCGAAGTTGAGACCCAGGAGCGCGTCGAACGCGGCCAGTGGCCCGGTCAGGCTGCCGTATTCGTACTCGGAGTACGGGACGATCGGGAGGCCCAGTTGCGCCAGCACGCCTTGCGCCTCGGCCCCGGTCGCGTGGCGATAGCCTTCGAACAAGCCACCGCTGCCGAACTGGGCGCTGACCTCGGCGAAGCTGTAGCCGCTGGTCGCCGAGAGGTCGAGCCATTCGAGGCCCGAGCCGGTATCGAGCGTGGTGGCGCCTTTATCGACCAGACCGGCCTGCGCCGCGGCACTCGCCAGAAAACCGACCGCCAACAAGCAAGGAGCAAAGATTTTCATGCGCTTCGTGTGCCGGATACCGGCGTCTCGTTTGGGTGAAATGGGGTGGAGAGAGGACGGGCCATTTCACACCATTAAGTTTTGTTACGCGAGCGATTGCGGTCGTGTGAATTCCCGAACGTGGTGACAAACACACGACCGTGCGGAGCACGCATCGGCGTGGCGATCACGCGGCCGTCTGCAGGCGCAGCCCGCTCGCGTCGAGGGTGCGAGCGCGGCCCTGG
>JAURVW010001325.1 GCA_030655275.1 Solirubrobacteraceae bacterium | reverse complement strand
TCGACGCGCTGGAAGGCCTTCGTGGTGGGGAGCGTCGTGCAGGTTCCGGCGCCGGCGGCCGGCCCGGACGTCGTCGCCGTACCGGTCGAGAAGAGTGATCCGGCGCTGGCACCGGCCGGGGCGCCAGCAGCGGCGCACAGCGACGTGGCGAGCGTCAGGACGGATAGGGCTCGGGCTTTACGAAGGGGCATGGGGTGACCTCGAAGGAGGGGACAGTCGCCAACAACGGTGTCATGTCCTTGAGGCGAAGGACCACTTTCTAGACGTTTGTTGCAATATCTTCTGCGCCAGCCGCCGGCTATCCGTTCGGCGGCGGCGGCCCGTTGGCGCCCTCGGGCGGGTTGGGCTGGTCGTTGGCCGGTGGCGGTTCGGTCACGTACGGACCGAAGACGCGCACCCGACCCGCCTCATCGGTGCCGAAGACGGCCTGCCCGGAGATCGCGAGGTCGTGCAGACCGGGCGCCGCGAAGACGTGCCCGCCCGACACGTGGTTCCACAGCCGCAGGGTGGTGCCGTCCGAGTACGCGTAGACGTTGTCGCCGACGACCGCGGCTGCGCGCCGGCGCTGTGCTGGTTCGGCGGGGAGCGCGAAGAACGCGCGCTGGCGGTCCGTCGCGAAGCGGCCGACCAACCGCACGCTCGACCTCGAGCGATCGGGCGCGAACCGACCGATGACCACTGCGTGGGAGTCGTCGCCGTCCAGCACCGTGGCGTGAGCGCGAGGCCCGACGCCGGGATAGCGGTTCCCGGGACGGTCCTCGTAGGCGCCTTGCTCGTCCTCGGTCCGGGTCTTCAGCCCGAGCGACCGCCAGGCCAGCGCGGGGCTCGGCGACAGCGACGAGAGATCCGCCGCGCCCTTCAGCGAAACCCGTCGGTTCTCGCCTCCTGCGGTGCGGGAATAGACGACGGTCGCACGCCCCCGCCGGCCGTCGCGCCCGGCGAACGCCACGTTCTCGCCTGGCAGCTCGCGACGGCCACTCGCGTCCCACACGGTCAGCGGACCGAAGTGCGTCCGCGCGTGACGCCCGTCCCGCGTGCGGTAGGTGGTCGCCAGCGAACCGGAGCGGCCCACGAACGTCACGAGCTCGTGGTCGACCACCGAGTCGTGGAAGTACGAGGTCCGCTGCAGCCACGCCCCGGGAAGCCGCATCGACGCTCCGCGCGCGAGGTCGAAGAGCGTCGTGTAGCCCGTCTCGAGAAAGCCGCCGGTGTTGCCCAACTGCTCGTAGAACGTGTTGGCGAGCAAAACGACGTCTCCGCCTGCACCCGCGCTCGCCACGAACGGACCGCCCTCGATGCCGCCCTCGATCTCGACCTTCGCCATGCCGAGCAGCCGCACCCGCGCCGGTCCGCTGGTGCCGCGCTCACATGCGACCACCGGAGTCGGCGAGTCGTCTTCGCCGTACGGCCCGCCGTCGCCGGTGTGCACCACACGCCAGCGCGAGGTCCGCGCGAGCTCCTCGCCCCCGATGGCGTCGCAGGGCGGGGTGCCGATCTCCGACGCCGTCGGCGGCGACGGTATCGGCTGCGGTCGCACCGCCACAGTTCGATCATCGCCGTGCTGCGCCTCGGCGACCGTCCAGCTGCCTCCGACCATCAGCCCCGCAACGACCAGCAGCGTCGCGCGTCGTCGGACTCCACCACGTCGCGCCACACGTCAAGCCTCTCGCAACGCCGCGTCGAGTTCCAGCAGCCGGCCGGACAGGACGCGTCAGCGCCCGACCGAGGACCTCGTCGGCGAACGAAACGCGCCCGCACCCGAGCCTGCGGAAGGCGACGCCTTCACGCCGGTTCGAACGCCGTCGCCGCCGAACGGCGCTCCCACCGGTCGACGTCGTCGAGCAAGGCAGCGACATTCACGCGCGTCCGCTCGATCGCGTCCGCCCCGACGACGAGGTGGCGCGGCGGGTCGTCGTTGCTCACGGCGTCGATGATCAGGCGAGCGACCTTCCGGGGATCGCCCATCTCGGCACCGGATCGGCCGGTCATCATCGACACGACCGCACCGATCGTCTCCGCGTAGGCGTCGGGTTGCCCGGCCGTCAGCTGGATCGAGGCGTCGGAGAAGAAGTCCGTGCGCAGCGATCCCGGTTCGACGCTCATCACGCCCACGCCGAAGGGATGCAGCTCGACCGCGAGCGCTTCGCTCAACGCACTGAGCCCCGACTTTGCCGCTGCGTAGATGCCCGAGCCACCCAGCGGCGCCAAGCCCGCGATCGAGGAGACGTTCACGATCGTGCCTCGGCCGCGGCCTCGCAGATGCCCCGCGGCGGCGGCAATGACCCGCCACGGCCCGAGCAGGTTGGTCTCGAGCGTGTCGAGCGCCTCCCGCTCGGAGGTGGCCTCGATCGCACCGAGCAGTCCCGAGCCGGCGCAGTTCACCACCACGTCGAGCCCGCCGGTGAGCTCGATCGCGCGAGCGACCGCAGCCGCCGGCTGATCGGGGTCGGTGACGTCGAGGCCCAGCACGTGGAGGCGGTCGTGGGCGAAGTCGGCGCGGCCGCTGCGGGTGGTGCCGACGACCGTCGCGCCGTCGTCGAGCAGGGCTTCGGCGAGTTCACGACCCAGCCCGCGAGAGACGCCGGTGATCATCCAGGTGGAATGCGTAGACATGCCCACACCGTGCTCCTGTTCGGGCCGTGGGTGAAGGTCCGGGTCGTGGGTACCACGCGCACGGATACCCAGCGGGGCGCAGGGGTGACCTAGCCTCCGTTGCGATGTCCTCGCTTGCCGAATTCCTTGGCGCTCGCCGCGCCCAGGTGCAGCCCGCCACGGTCGGTCTGGCCGACAGCGGCCGCCGGCGGGTGCCCGGGCTGCGCCGCGAGGAGGTCGCGCTGCTGGCCGGCATCAGCGTCGCCTACTACGTGCGCCTCGAGCAGGGCCACGACCGTCACCCATCGGCGCTGGTCGTCGACGCACTCGCCGCGGCGCTCGCCCTCGACGACGAGGGCACCCGTCATCTCCGTGCGCTGGCGGCCACCCCGACGCCCGTCGTTCGCAGTGTCGGGGTCGAACGCGTACGTCCCGAACTCGCCCGACTCCTGGACCGACAGATCGATGCCCCAGCACTGGTCCTCGGCGCACGCCAGGAGGTGCTCGTTGCCAACGCACTCGCCGCCACGTTGCTTCCGTCGTTCTCGCCTGGGCGCAACGTCGTGCGGGACGTATTCCTGGACTCGCCGACGCGAGAGGCTTACCCGGATCTCCCCGAGGTCCAGCGCACCTTCGTCGCGTCGTTGCGCGCGGCCACCGTCACTCGGGCGGGCGACCCCCAGCTGGCGGCGCTCGTCGGCGAACTCACGCTCGCTTCCCCTCAGTTCGTTCGCCTCTGGGCGCTCCACGAAGCGCGTCGCAAACGCGATGGCACCAAACGATTCCGCCACCCCGACGTGGGTGAGCTGGCGCTGGACCACGACGCGTTCACGGTCGAGGCGGCCCCTGACCAGCGCCTCATCATCTTCCACGCCGATCCTGCCACCCAGTCGGGCCAGCGCCTGGCGCTCCTGCGGACGCTGGCCGCGACCCGCCACGCACCTCAGCACGTCTGACCGAACGCCCGCGACGGTGGGCGCCGCCGCTCGCCCTTGCCGTCCTGGTCGGACTTCAGGTGACCGAGCGGGCGCCGCTCACTGCATGGGTCCAGCGCCGCGGTCGCCGCTGGTGAGCTTGCCCATCAGGCCGGCGATGATCAGGATCACGATGATGACCGCGGCGAAGATGATGCCGACGGTGCTTGCTGCGAGGACCATGCTCTAGCTCCTTCGGGTTTCCACGCTCACGTGGTCCCCGCGCTCTGCCTGGTGCGGGACGCGCCGTCGCTCCGAGCCGCGTTACGGCGCGAGTAGACCACGATCGCCACGGCACCCGTCACCAGGAACACGGCGGCAACCACGCCCGCGACGTTCTCGCTCGCCCCGGCGGCCTGCAGCCCCCACACGAGGCCCAGGGCCGCAAGCAGCAGCGCGATCGCCAGGACGTAGCGCAGCACCAGGTCGAGCAGGAAGACGAAGAACGACTTCATCGCCGACATCTACTTGCGCGGCGCGAGCTTGACCTCGCCGGTCTGGTCGTAGAGCACCGGGGCTTCGTCTTCGGCGGTCGTGGGGTCGGCGAGCGAGATCGCGTAGCAACCCGGCTTCCACCCGGCGATCGACGGGTGCTTGACGAGGAACGTGAAGACGTTGTTGGTGATGGCGCCGCGGCCGCGGCGCGACGGGCTGATCTTCTTGTTCTTGACCGACACGGCGGAGAACTCGACGACATCGGGCTCGGAGAGCAGCCCGATGCCGAGTCCGACGGTCTTCCTGCAGGTGGTGCCGAGCGCGGCGATCACGCCCGCGTCCGAGCCGACCGGATCGACCGGACCGGCCAGCGTGACGACGAAGAGGATGCTGCCGTCGTCCTTGTACCGCGCGATCGTCTCGATGATGTCGACCGACGGGCGGGGCGCGTCACCGGCCGGATCCTTCTCGACCGTCAGGTACTTCGCCCGCGCGGCGGTCGCCGCAGCAGCGGCGCACCCACCACCCACGGCCCCCGGAGCAAAAAAACCGACTGCGGCGACGAGCGCGGGACGATTGGAACGGAATACGGAGCGACGCGACATCCCGCGCATCCTGGCCAAAGGCGCCTTGCCATTCGATGAACGGCTACGTACCGCATTCACGCCGCGCGGTGGTCAGGGACGGGCGCGCCCCGCTCGCGCGCCGGAGACGCCGCTGGGTGCGGCGCAGCGCCTGCGCGAAGGCGTGTACAACGTTCCCATGACCGCGGCTCGCCTGACTCGTACCCTGCGGCGCGAGGTCGTCCGTCCCATTCTGCGGACCAAGCGCGAGCTCCTCCGCACGATTTGCTCCGGCGGCTCGGCGAAGCACTCCGATCAACCGAGGCGGGCCGGCGAACCGAGCGCCGCACCGACCTCGGTCGCGGCGCCGGTTCCCGCCCCTCCAGCCGCATCTCCGAGTTCGGGCAAGCAGGCCCAGGGGCGCAAGCGAACCAAGGCCGAGCTGTACGAGGAAGCGGTGCGCCGCGACATCCCGGGCCGCTCGACGATGAACAAGGCCCAACTGGAGAAAGCGCTCGGCCTCGAGTAGACGTCTCGCCGCCAGACACGAGGGTGAGTGAACCGGGGTCTCCTCGCCCTCAGCCGAACCGGGTCACCAATCGTCCGAGGCCGGAAGCTGCCGGCGGCGGCGCGCGAGGAGATACAGGCCGGTGATCGGTGCCCAGGCGCCGAAGAGGGCGAAGGGGAAGAGGCCAGAAACCATGACCTGAGGCTGCGCGGAGGCATCGCCGACCCAGCATCGTGTGCCGGGGAGCCAGATCGACAACGTCCCGGGACCGCTCGAGCCCATCGAGTTGCAAAAACGCTCTCCCCGCCCGCCGCTGTGGAGGTAGACGAACACGGCGACTGCGCTGAGCGTGAGCGCAGCGACGAACAGGAGGTTCCCGAGTCGTCGTGGAGCCAGCATGCCAGCACTATCCCGATTGCCGGCGGGGCTCGGCGCATCCGGCCGCCGCAATGAGCGTCTGGTGGCGAACGAGCCGTCTATCACTCCGGTTGTGAGAAGACGTAGCGCTGCGGGGCGCCGGATGCGTCGCGGTAATAGAGCACGTATTGGTAGTTCTGGCCGTCGGCCGTGGTCGTGACTGCGAGGTCGGCGGCGTGCGGGAACGGAAGCGACTCGATCTGGTCTGCGCCGGTCTGTTGATTACGCGCCAACAGGGTGATCGAATCGGCGCCGGCGATCGCCGTCGCGCCGGGGCCAACCGCGACGGCGTGCGGGGGCACGCCCGCCGCGGGCGCCGGCA
>JAURVW010001317.1 GCA_030655275.1 Solirubrobacteraceae bacterium | reverse complement strand
CGGCCGCGACCCCGGAGCCGGCTGCGCCGACGCCCGCACCCGAGCCGACGCCGACCGCCGACGTGATCGAGCCGGTCATCGACGCCGTCGCCCCGACCTCCGGCGGCTGAGCCCCGGCGCGGCTTCATGCCGCGCAGAGGGTCGGGGCCCCGAGGGGCCGCGGGCCTCCCCGGCCGACGTCAGTCGAGGAAGACGAGCGACCGCATCGGCCGGCGCAGGTCGCCCTGGCGACCCACGGCTCGCGGCCCGGAGATCTTGCCGCCACTGACGCGCTGCTCCTCGCCGTCCATGACGAGCGCCTGGCGCTCGCCATCGACGTCGGGCACGACGACCGCCACGCGGCCGTACCAGGTGCCTCCGTCGCGCTTGGCGACGTACGAGAGCTGGTAGCCGGGGTTCGGGCCGACGTTCACGAGGCCCTCGTCGGCCCAGCGGACCGAGCCGTCGTCGAACCGCTCGGCGACGGTGTCCTTGACCTCCTGGCTGACCATCGGCAGGGCGCCGGTCGGCGAGCCCTCGTACGGCGCGAGCGTGAGCGGGGTGACGATCAGGCGCGACCCCTGCTCTTCGGCCTTGCGATCGGTGAGTTCGACGCGCTGGGGCGACTCGGAGACGACCTTCAGTTCACCACGCGCGTAGTCCATCCGGAACCCGGGGTTGCCCTCGACCTGCACGTTGGCGGCGCCGCCCTTCGGCTTGCCGGGGCGCAGGACCGTCAGCGAGAGCACGGCGGTCAGGGCGCCGAGCGCGATGACGGCCACGCCGAACCATGCCCAGCGCGACCCGCCGCGGGCGATCTCCAGGAGTGTCGGGTCGGGCCCCGGCGAGCGGTCGAGCTCCCGGACGGCCTCGTCCTCCCGTTGCGGCGGCGTGGCGGTCGCGCCGTCGGTCACGCGGGGCCGCCGGTGCCGTCGTACGTCTCTAGGGCGACGAGCGTCTGGGTGCGTGCCACGCCCTCGACGCCGCCGAGCGTCTCCGTGATCACCGTGCGGAGCTTGCTGTGGACGTCGACGTCGATCGTGACCACGAAGTCCCACTCCCCCGTGACGCTGTAGACGCGTCGCACGCCCGGCAGCGCTGCGAGCGCAGGCCCGAGGGTGAGCATGGCCGTGCGATCGGCCTCGATGAGCACGACGGCGGAAGCGTTCACAGCTCGGTCTCCTGACCCGGCTCGAGCACGATGGTGCGCTTGCCGGTGATGTCGACCTCGGCCGCGAATGCTGCGACATCGGTCTCGATGGGCGGAAAGGTGTCGTAGTGGCAGGGGATCACGACGGGCGCGCCGACGAGGCTCGCGGCGCGAGCGGCGTCGTGGCGATCCATCGTGTAGTGGCCGCCGATCGGGATGATCGCCGCGTCGAGGCGTTCGCGCTGCCCCGGAAGGGCGAGATCGCTGAAGAGCGCCGTGTCACCGAGGTGGTAGATCGTCTTGCCACCGATGTTGATCACGAGACCGCCCGGCGTGTGCGCCGTGCCGCTCGGGGAGACCGCGGTGTGCCAGGCGGGCACGAGCCGGGCCCAGCCCCAGTCGAACGTCGCCGTGCCGCCGAGGTTGATGTCGCTGACGGGGTGCCCGTCCGGGAGGTCGCCCGCCAGCTCGTTCGCGAGCTCGACGATCGCGACCACCGGCGCCCCGGTGCGCTTCGCGATGTCGACGGTGTCGCCGAGGTGGTCGCCGTGGCCGTGCGTGAGCAGGATCGCGTCGGGCGAGAGATCGGCGGCGGCGACGGCGGCCTTCGGGTTGCCCGAGAGGAACGGATCGACGAGCAGCGTGGTCCCGTCGGCCTCGATCGTGAAGGCGGCGTGGCCGAGGAACTTGATCGTGACGCTCATGAGGACCCTTCGGTGCCTTGGTGACGGGTGATGGTGAGGGGAGGCTCGCCCTGTCCGTGGAGATCCAGCTCGGCTGCCAGCTCGATGCCGACCGCCACCCCGACGAGCATCGCGACGCGCGAGCTCTCGCCGAGCAACCCGAGGACGGCAGCCTTCGCCGCGGCGGGGTCGGCGGCGCCGAGCGCCTTGTCGATCTCGCGCGCGTCGTCCTCGGAGTTCCAGCCGCCGCCGGCCATCGCCTCCACGAGGATGCGATGCAGGCCCGGCGCGGCGAGGCCGACGAGCCGCTCGGCCGCATCGAAACGGCCTGGCTCGCGAAGCGCCTCGAGGGCGGCTTCGAGTTCTGCCAGGGTCACTGCTTCGCTCGCCATCTCCGCCGATCATAGGCGCGCGAGGACGCGGCGGTCCCCGGAGGGCCGCGGAGGCACACCTCCGAACGCGCGCGCGGGTGAACGGCGCTGCGCACCGACGCAGCGCGCAACGGTGCCACGTCCGTAAACTCGGGCGCATCACCAGTCGCATCACAACGGAGGATCTCGGTGTCCACAGCTGAACTGACGAGCTCGAAGCTCGAAGAACTGCTCGGAGCGGACGCCGAGTCCCTGCTCCAGCACACGTCGTCGACCATCCCGGCGTCGAGCCTGCACCTGCCGGGCGCCGACTTCGTCGACCGCATCTACTCGCTCACGGATCGCAGCAACCAGGTTCTCGTGAACCTGCAGCGCCTGTTCGACCACGGCCGCCTCGGTGGCACCGGGTACGTGTCGATCCTGCCGGTCGACCAGGGCATCGAGCACTCGGGCGGCGCGAGCTTCGCGCCGAACCCCGCCTACTTCGATCCCGAGAACATCGTCAAGCTCGCGATCGAGGGCGGCACGAACGCCGTCGCCTCGACGCTCGGCGTGCTCGGATCGGTCTCGCGCAAGTACGCGCACAAGATCCCCTTCATCGTGAAGGTCAACCACAACGAGTTCCTCTCGTACCCCGACAGCTACGACCAGATCAAGTTCTCGTCGGTCAAGCGGGCAAAGGAGCTCGGCGCGGCCGGCATCGGCGCGACGATCTACTTCGGCTCGGAGCAGTCCGATCGCCAGATCGTGGAGGTCGCCGAACTGTTCGAGGAGGCGCATCGCGAGGGGCTCTTCACCGTTCTGTGGTGCTACCTGCGCAACAGCGCGTTCGTCGTCGACGGCGTCGATTACCACACGGCTGCCGACCTCACCGCCCAGGCGAACCACCTCGGCGTCACCATCGAGGCCGACATCATCAAGCAGAAGCTCCCCGAGCTCAACGGCGGCTACAACGCCATCAAGGTCGGCAAGACCTCCAAGCAGGTCTACAGCGATCTCACGACCGATCACCCGATCGATCTGACCCGCTACCAGCTGGCCAACTGCTACATGGGCCGCGCGCCCCTCATCAACTCCGGCGGCGCGTCCTCCGGTGCGACCGACCTCGCCGAGGCCATCCGCACCGCGGTCATCAACAAGCGCGCCGGCGGCGCAGGCCTCATCTCCGGTCGTAAGGCGTTCCAGCGCCCCGTGGCCGAGGGCGTCGCGCTGCTCAACGCCATCCAGGACGTCTACCTCTCCGAGGACGTCACCATCGCCTAGCGATCCTCGCGACGCGGTGCGGCCATCGGCCGTCGACCGCGAACCGGCGTGCCCACCGGCCGCGCTCTCTGCCTTCGGGCCGGGGGCGCGGCTGGTGTCGTTCCGGGGTGGATGCCGCTCCGGGATCGGAGACGCTCGGGCCGGGCCCGCATGCGGGCCGGTGACGATCTCGCGCTCTCCCTTACAGGCACCGGGTGGCGTCCTTGGCGCTCTCCAAACAGACACTCGACCGACGCTCTGACCCCCGACCGGGGGATGCGTGTGGGCCAACTTCCGATCGTGCGCCATCGCACCGATCGGCCATCGAGACTGGTCGCTCGGCGTGACGATGGGGGTCCGACCGGATAGCGGATCGTGCCTCCCAGATTGCCCGAGATCGCCCGCCAGCCCTGGATCTCCGGGCTCTCAGCGCCATGCCGGGTCGGGGCTGCTACCCACCTCCGACCCAGAAACGTCGTCGTGAGCGAGAAACTCTCCACGTCGACTTGAGGTTCAGCCCAGTGCCTGCATCGCGTCCCTCGGACCCGCTAGCCTTCCCGATCGTGGCTGTTCGTATGGACCAGAGCCTCGTCGAGTTCGAGAAGGCCTTCGCCGATCAGATTCGCGACGAGCGGCGCGCCGCGACCCTCGTCCAGACGAAGGTCGCCCACCGCGCCAAGCAGCGCGAGGTCGAGTCCATCAACCGCCAGGGCACGCTCCGCTTCCTCGGACTCGTCCTCACCCTGATCGCGACCGCGGTGATCGTCACCGTCGTCATGTTCAAGGTCCTGTACCTCGTGCTCGGCAGCTGAGCCCCGCGGCTCGCGTACGCTGAGCCGCCACCTCGCCCCGAGGGGCAACCGGAGCCAAGCGCGTTGTGGGCTACGAAATGCGTTCTTCGACCGGTTCCGAGGTCATACCCCGGTCATCCCAGTCCGGGCGCGTCCGAACCAGTGTTAGGGGGCGCCGCAAGCGGTGTTGCACCGCCGCGGGGACGCCTTGCGCGACGTTCCCTAGAGGGACGGGTCGGTGGCTTCCGCCGCCGGATCGGTGCCGTTCGGCGACGCGGTCTCGCCTTCGCCGTCGGCCAACGCGGCCTGGAGTTCCACGTAGACCTCCTTGCGATGCACCGTCGTTGAGCGCGGTGCGGTGATTCCCACGCGGACCTTGCCCCCACCGATCGCGACGATCTCGATCTCGACGTCGTCGCCGATGACGATCGCTTCGCCGGGTTTGCGTGTGAGAACGAGCATTGGAGGGAGGGCGCGGGAACACCCGACCGTTCGTCGATCCAAGCACGACCGGGGCCCAGGTGCAACCACCGCGAGCGTATCCGAACGCGCACGGCCATACGCCCCGCCCCCGCACGCTGGGGTAACCTGGCAGGCGATGGCTAGACGATCACTGCGTCCCCAACTCAATCAGATTCGAACCTGGGTGCGCCAGGGACGGACTGACGCGTGGATCGCCCATCAGCTCGAAGCCACCGTGCAGCAGATCGCCGTCTTCAAGACGGAGAACGATCTCGCGGAAGGCAGCACCGAAGAGCAGCCCGCCAGCCCCGCTGGCGAGGTCGACCTCCGAGCGGAGGACGACGCGCTCATCGCGAAGGAACTCGAAGCCGAAGCCATTCGGCGCGCCGAAGCAGAAGCGAAGGCGGAGGCCGAGGCGAAAGCCAAGGCCGAAGCCCGTGCCGCCGCAGGCGAGCCCGATGACGATGACGACAGCGAAGGCGACGCCGGTACCCGGCGCCGCCGCCGCGGTCGCCGCGGGGGCCGAGGCCGCCGCAGCTCCGAGACGACGTTCGAGGCGACGTTCGACCACGGCGAAGACGGGTACGGGCTCTGGCTCGACCCTGCCGTGGCCGACAGCGCCGTGTACGCAGAACACTGGGCCGGTCATCGACCGGTCGAAGTCGTGTTCGAGGCGGATCAGATCATCCTCCGCCGCATCGAGCCGGGCAAACCGGCCGCATCGTCATCCGACGACGCCGCCGACTCCACCCAGGACGCATAACAACGCGTCCGCCCTCAGGGCGGACCAGAGCGCGCATGGAGCGCCGTCAGCTTTCGGGCTAACGGCGCTTCCGCTCGCCCTAGTTGATGATGCGGCCCATGTCCTGGTCGGAGAATCGCTTCTGGCCGATGCGGCGCCCGCCGCCGACGTCGCGCGCGAAGCGGGCGTAGCGGCTGTAGGCGGTGTCGACGGCGAGGCCGGGCGCCCAGGCCCACGGATCGTTCGGCGCGGACCTCGTGAGGAGGTCGACGGCCCAGTCGTTGCCGCGCTCGTAGTCGGTGATGAGTTCGTCGAGGACGAACGGTCGCCCGACGCGGCGGCGCAGTTCGGCGATAATCTCGTCGGCGAGGTCGTCGAGGAGGGCTCGACGCGGGTGCGGCTCGCGTGCGACCCGGCGCTCGGCTTCGAGCCAGTCCGAGAGTCGCGAGTCGTCGTGCATCCCCGGAGGGTAGCGGGTGCCGTGGGGGCGCCCCGCGGGCCGTCTGGGGCTACTTGAGGCCCTCGATGACGTAGGAGCGCTCGGACGGGTCGATGAGGCCCTGT
>JAURVW010001311.1 GCA_030655275.1 Solirubrobacteraceae bacterium | reverse complement strand
CCGTCGCGCCGTTCGAGCCGTCGCGTCCGGCGGCGCCGTCAGCGCCCTGGGCACCATTCGCACCGGCGGCACCCTGAGGACCAGCGGGTCCGGTGCCGCCAGGGGTGCCCTGCGGGCCGGCGGGGCCGGCCGGACCAGCGGCGCCAGCGGGCAGCTCACCCTTGCCGAAGTCCTTGGCCTTGAGCGAGCCGTTCTTCACGTCGGCCGACGTGATGGTCTCGTCCTTGATCATCGCGCCGGTCACGAAGACGGCCGCGGTCGCGGTCGCGGTACCGCTCAATGCGAGCACCACGGCCGTGGTCGACATGAGCTGGGGGAGGCGAAGCGCGGGACGAGGCACCGGCGGAGAATGCCAGCCCGGGCAGCCCCGGTCAATGAACAACGACCTGGTGCGCTGGGTGATCGAGCGCCTAGTGGCCCGGAGCGCGCCACGAACCGGCGCTGGGTTCAGCCGACGTCGGCCGTGCCCGGTAGCACCCGCCACGCGTCGTGCGTGAACGGGCTCGCGGTCGCGCGAGCCCGTCGGTTGATCTCCGTGATCGTCGGCACCGGCTCGCGCGCGAGCGACTCGAGCAGACGCCGGTGACCCGTGCCTGCACCGAACACCTCTCCGGCGGCCCATTCCAGGAGTCGTTCCTGGGTCCACACGGCGCCGGTGCGGTTCGTCGCCGGCATCGCCTCGAGCGACACGGGCTGGTCGTCGATCGTGAGGAAGCCCCACCGCGCGATGTAGACCAGCGCCGCGTCGATGGCGTTGTCCTCGGGATGGTCCGGCGTTTCGAACCGGATCGGCGAGAGGCGCCCGATCGCGTACGAGAGTTCCGACCAGGTGAGCGCCTCGAGCTGCGGTGCGGTCACCCACAGCAGGCTGCACTCGACGATGGCGCCCGGGCTCGGCACGAGCGTGGCGGGAAAGGCTCCGTAGGGCGTGATCCCGGCGACCGCGCCGATGTCGAAGTCGTGCAGGCGACCGGCGATCGAGAACACGCGCGTGCCGTCGGCGGGCAGGTACTCGAACTTGCGGACCAGCGTGTCGGGGGCGCCGTTGGAGCCGATCGCCAGCAGCGGGTAGCGGCGTGGCTGGCCGGGCGCGGGCTCCGCGCCGGCGGCGAGCGCGGCGAGCTCCTCCCGGTGGACGGGCGTCACCGGTCCGATCCGATCGCGGTCCTCGAGCACGAAGGAGCCGGCCGGCCGGGCCCACGGATAGGTGAGGGCGCGCGTGACGAAGGCCTCGTCGGGCTCGGTCGTCGGCCACTGTTCCAGGAGCGACATCACCGAGGCCTGCAGCTCGGCCGCGCCCAACGCCAGGCGCCCCAGGAGGTCGTCGGCGAAGGCCGGCCAGATCCATCGCTCCTCGCGCTCCGCCGTCATCGGGCCGACGTTAGCGGTCGCCCTAGCGTGCGCACCATGCAGATCGACCTGTCCGGACGCACCGCCTTCGTCAGTGGATCGACCCAGGGGATCGGCCTCGCGATCGCCAAGGGGCTCGCCGCCGCCGGCGCCCACGTCTACGTGAACGGCCGCTCGCAGGAGCGGGTCGACGAGGCGATCGCGGCCGTGCTCGCCGGTCACCCGGCCGGCAAGGTGAGCGGGATCTCGGCGGACGTGTCGACCGCGGCCGGGGCCAAGATCGTTTTCGGTGCGCTCCCGGCGGTCGACATCCTCGTCAACAACCTCGGCGTCTTCGGCGCTACCGACGTGTTCGAGATCGACGACGAGCTCTGGCAGCACTTCTGGGACACGAACGTGCTCTCCGGCGTGCGGCTCACCCGCCACTACGCCCAGGGCATGCGCGACCGGGGTTGGGGTCGCGTGCAGTTCATCGCCAGCGAATCCGCGGTCGTGATCCCCGTCGAGATGGTCCACTACGGCGTCACGAAGACGGCCCTGCTCGGCGTCTCCCGCGGGTACGCCAAGGCCCTGGCCGGCACCGGCGTCACGGTGAACTCGGTGATCGTCGGCCCCACCCACACCGAGGGCGTCGAGGAGTTCGTGCGCGAGCTCGTCGGCGACGACGGCACCTGGGAGGAGGCCGAGGCCCAGTTCATCGCCGAGCACCGCCCGACCTCCATCATCCAGCGCCTGCTCGACCCGGCCGAGGTGGCCAACATGACCACCTACCTCGCCTCGGAGCAGGCCTCCGGCACCACCGGCGGAGCCCTGCGCGTGGACGGCGGCCAGGCCGACCACATCCTGCCGTGATCCTCAGGCGACGGGCGGCGGGGTGGTCGCCTTGACCGCGGCCTGCTGACCGCGGCGCCGTGGTCCACGCGACTTGAGCTCCTCGGCGAGGAAGTACGACCCCGCCACCAGGACGGCGGCCAGGAGCTGGGCACCGATCGTGTACCACTGCGAGTAGACCTCGAACCACGCGCCCATCCAGCCGGGCACGGTGAACGGCGTGGGTGCGTTCGGGAGCCAACCGAGGTCGACGAAGGTCGAGGCGGTCCCGCCGATCATCACGACGAGCACGAAGGCGACCATCACGGCGGTCGTGATGAGCATCTTGCGATAGGGAAGCTTGCGCTGGAGCTTGAACAGCACGATTCCCACGACGGCCGTCGCGGCGAGGCCGAGGACGACGCCCTCCAGGACGGCGCCCGAACCCTGCTGGAGCTCCAGGTTCTGGAGGAAGAGGACGACCTCGAAGCCCTCGCGGTACACGCTGGTGAAACCGAGCGCGACGAGGCCGAGCGCAGCGGCCGCGCCCTCCCGTCCGACGAGCTTGCGGCGCTGGCGGTGGAACCGGCCGATCCACTGCGACCAGTAGACCTTGTGCACGAACCAGTTGAGCACGATCAGCAACACGACGATCGCGACGAAGCCGGTGATGGCCTCCAGTCGCGGCCCCAGTGGTGAGGCGACGTCGAGCAGGGCCTGGACGCCGAACCAGGTGGCGACCGAGGCGAGGAAGGCCGTGCCGGCCCCGATCGCGATCGGGCGCCGCTTTCCGGCGTTGCCGCCGACGAGGCTCGCGGTGACCGCCGCGAAGATGAGGATGGCCTCGAGCCCTTCTCGGAACACGATGATCGCAGCGTTGGTCACGACGCTCGCCGCGCTCTGGGGGCCGCTGACCTCCGTCGGGTCGAC
>JAURVW010001299.1 GCA_030655275.1 Solirubrobacteraceae bacterium | reverse complement strand
ACTGGGCCGGCACGTGGCTCGGCGTGTTCCCCTCGTGGGAGACGATGATCGCCCAGTTCATCGCCGCCGCCTTCGTGATCGGCTCCTACTACGCAGCCGAGTGGGTCAAGATCAAGAAGCCGCGCCGCGATGCCGCGAAGCGCCGCGCGGCGGCCGCCGCCGCTGGCGGCGGCCAGCCCGACAGCAGCACGGATGGCACCATCGCCGCCGCGTCGAGCGATGAGGAGCCGGCGGTCGCCGGGCCCGTACGGTCGGCCTGATGGATCTCCGTCGCGCTCCTGCAGGTCGACGCCGTCGCGTACTCCTCGCGGCGGCGCTTCTCGCGGCGCTGCCCTCGACCGCCTCGGCCGACGTCGATCGTGGGCAGGCGGCGCCGTACTACGCGGCGATCGAAGCGTGGTCGTCGGCATCGGCCGTGAAGAAGGCGGTGCCCGGACTGCCGACGGTCGGCAAGGCCAAGGCGACGACCGAGCCCCTGGACACCGAGCAGCTCTTCTCACTCACCTTCGAGCCGACGAAGAAGGTCACGCAGAGCGGTGACGCAAGGGTCGCCGCCAAGCTGCCGCGGGGCTACCCGACGAGCGGACTCACGCCGCAGCTCGACAAGCTCCGCAAGGCCTGGGCCACACAGTTCGGCAAGCTGCCGGGCGACCTGGAAGACACCGACCTCGCCGACGTCGCAACGGTCAGCTTGCTCGTTGGCCTCTCGGTTCATTCGGGCGACAAGAAGGTGCTCACGTCGCCCGGCGCGCTCGTCGTGCGACAGGCCGACCGGCAGTCGCTCGTCGCCTACCCCGGCTTCTCGAAACTCACCGCCGCCCGCAAGCAGTCGGCGGCCGAGATGCTGCGGATCCGCACCCTCCTGGCCTACAACACGTACGGCGAGGAGCGCGGCCAGAAGGACTGGAAGGGCGTCGCCCAGGTCCGCGCCGGCTTGCGCTCGTGGATGCGCGACGCGCTCGGCGTCGACCCGGCGAAGGTCACCCTCGGAGCCAAGGGCCTCGAGAAGAAGTAGCGGCCCGACGTCGCGGCGCGCCCCGGCGAGGTGATCGGGGAGGACGTAGGGTTGTCGGCCCATGACCGACGAGAGTGTGCACAGCCGAGAGCCCGATTCCGCGCGTGCCCGCGCGATCGCCGAGCGGGGCCTGATCCTCAAGACGACCGTCGGCTCGGAGGTCCACGGCCTGTCGAACCCGGGTACCGACGACGACGACCAACTCGGCGTCGCGATCGAGCCGGCTGCCTACCTGCTCGGCTTCCAGCGGTTCGAGCACTTCGTGTACCGCACCCAACCCGACGGGATGCCGAGTGGTCCGGGCGACCTGGATCTCACCGTCTACGGACTGCGCAAGTTCTGCGGTCTCGCGCTGAAGGGCAGCCCGACGGTCCTGCTGCCGCTCTTCGTGACGGAGGGCGCGTTCCTGCTGCAACGCACCGCGCTCGGCGAGGAGCTCCAGTCTCTCGCGCCTGCCTTCGTCGCCCGGTCGACCGGGCGCGCGTTCCTCGGCTACCTGAGCGCTCAGCGCCGCGGCCTGCTCGGTGATCGGGAGGCGACATCACGCCAGCGAGAGCGGTCCGCCGAGCACGGCTACGACACCAAATACGCGATGCATTGTCTGAGGATCGGCGTGCAAGGGATCGAGCTGCTCACGACCGGCCGGATCACGCTTCCCGTGCCAGGCACCGATCACGCCTTGCTGCGCGCGGTTCGCTCCGGTGAGCCGGAGCTGCCGGAGGTGCTGGGCCACATCGATCGCGTGACGGCGGAGCTCGAAGCCGTGACCGCCGAGGCCGACGTGCCCGAGCGGCCTGCGATCGACGAGGTCGACGCGTTCGTCACGCGCGCCTACCGCACCACCTGGGACGCCTGGGACGAGGCGCACGGAACCTGAGGCCGCGCGCCCGGCCGCTCGTCGGCGGCGAAGAACGCCTCGACCGCCGCGGCGGCCGCGCGTTCGGAGATGCGCGTGAACCGCTCCGGGGACGCCGAGGCCGGGGCGACGGCGCGTGCGGCGCGCGTCGGGTCCGGTGCGGCCGCAGGCGCGGCGCGGCCGCCACGCCTGCGGTCGATGATCGAGATCGCCTGCACGGCCACTGATCCCTTCCGAACGCTCGCGCGGCCTAGTACTCGTCGCGCTGGGCGCGGACGACGGCGGCGGTGAGGAACGCGGCGACCCACGCGAGCGTGGCGATCGCGGCCGCGGCCAACCCGATCGCGATCGGTTCCTCGCCCGGATTCGCGTGGCCGACCGCCATCACGACGAACGAGGCGTAGGGCAGCAGGTAGTTGCCGGCCGCCTCCGACACCTCGGTCCGAACCACCTGCGTGAGGATCGAGCCGGCGAGGAACAGGGTGAGCGCAACGCCGATACCGGCTCCGTTGGACCGCAGCATCGTGCCGATGGCCATGCTCACCGTGCCCCAGACGAACGCACCGGCGAGGTTGCCGCCGAGCACGCGGGCGATCGCCTCGGCGGACTGACCGTCGCCCGCCATCGCGCCGAGGGTGATCAGCGCCGCCGGGGTCGCGAAGAGCGCGATCGCGGCGAGCAATGCGGGAAGGCGCAGCAGGATCAGCTTCGTACGCGGCTGGCCCGTGAGGACGAGGTAGCGCATGGTGCCCTGCGCCGTGTCGTAGGAGCCGGCGAGGGCGCCGATGATGGTTGCGCCGAACACGATCGGGATGCCGAAGGCCTGCGTCCAGACCGACTCGGTCTGGTCTCCCCAGGCGGCCAACAAGGCCAGGAGCCCGACGGCGATACCCACGCCGGTGGCGCCGAAGAACGAGCCGCGACGGCGCATGATGCGCTGCAGCTCCAGGCTGACGAGCGTCATGCCGCGACCTCCGTCCGCGGCGCCGCCGGGATCGGATCGACCTCGCCGTGCCGACCACGTCGACCTCGGGTGCGGCCGCCCGTTCCGTCGCTGCCCGTGGCCGGGCCGTCCGGGCGACCGCCGAGCTCGCCGGCGGCGCTCCCGGTGATCTCGAGGAAGCGCGATTCGAGGGTCGCGGCGCGCGGCGCGAGCTCGAGCAGCCCGGCGCCGGAGACGACCATCCGCTCGGCGATCGCGCGGAGCTCGACAGCACCGGAGGCGCTCGTCGCGAACTCGAGCCGACCGAACTCGCCGCCGCTCACGCCCGTCACGAACGGCAGCTCCGAGGCGGCGCGTCGCGCGGCTTCGAGGTCGTCGACGCGCACGAGGATCGCGTTGCTCACGCCCTGCACGAGTTCCTCGATCGAGCCCATCGTGACGACGCGGCCGTGCTGGATGATCGCGACGTCGTCGGCCATCCGCTCGACCTCGTCGAGGATGTG
>JAURVW010001291.1 GCA_030655275.1 Solirubrobacteraceae bacterium | reverse complement strand
GCTGGGCGACGATCGCCAGCGACGCGCAGGCCGTCACGACCGCAGCGCCGAGGACCAGCAGCACGCGGGCAGATGATCGAGACGCATACCGACTCCACAGCACGTCGATCCCGTCGGCCATGACGAGGCAGGCGCCTGCTGCGGTGTAGGTCAGGTATCTGGCCTGGTACAGCTGGACACCGAACAGGACCGGCGTCGCCAGGATCAGGGTGGGCACCGCGATCCACACGGCGCCCAGCACGGCAGCGGGTCGGGACCTGTCGGCAAGCGCCGCGACGACGGCGATCAGGAAGGCGCCGGCCAGAACCCACTGGACGACGTCCTCGTGGCCGTAGGACCCGTTCTGGTCCTTCATGAAGATCTGGTTGAAGACGATCTGTCGTGCCAGGCCCGTGGCCTCCAGGTCGATGAAGGAGACCTGTCGCCGCTGCGCGTAGCTGGCATGGAGCAAGGGCAGCGCCAGGCACGAGATGCCGGTGGCCAGCAGGAGCACCAGGCGCGCCCGGTGGGCCTTGGCCCCGAGCCACAGATGAACCGGGAGCATCAGGATCGCCATGACGGAGAAGGCCGCGGCAAGCGTCATCAGGACGGTGTACGCGACGTAGCGACCCTTCGACCGGGTGTCCAGGGCGACGCACAACGAGTAGGTCGCCCAGGTGACGCACGCCGTCACGATCGACCACTCGCGGGCCTCGATCCCCGACCAGGACAGGCCGGGAAGGATCGCCGCCGTCAGGCCGGCGATCCAGGCCGCCCGCGGTGTCGTCAGGCGTGCTGCGAGAAAGACGATCCCGGCGATTGCCACGCCGAGCGCGACGGCCGAGGGAGCGCGTAGCGCCACCTCGCTCGTGCCGAACACCGCGACCCAGAACTGCATGACGACGTAGTAGAGGCCGTGGACGAGGTCGACATGTCCCACGAGGTCCCACAGCTCGCCGACCGGTCTGTCGGCGGCGCTGATCGTGGCCGCCTCGTCCCACCACAGGGACGGCTGCCCGATCTTCACGAAGGCAATGAGGCTGCCCAGCGCACCACACACGACGGCCGGGAGCCGGACGTCTGGGTGTCGGGGAGACGACGTCGGCGGACCCCAGGACTCGACGCCGCTGGCAGCCACCGGGCAAACCTACGTCACGGCGGTCCCTGCCGTCGGGTTCTGCGCCTCGTCGGGCGCGGCCGTCGACGGCGACGGCGA
>JAURVW010001290.1 GCA_030655275.1 Solirubrobacteraceae bacterium | reverse complement strand
TCGGGATCGGTGGCCCAGAGGAGCGTCTCCGCGATGAGCTGGTCGAGCCGTTCGACGGGCTCGGTGCCGGGCGCCGGCTCGGCCGACAGTGCGAGCTTGAAGGTCGACGCGGCATCGTTCGGACTGCCGGAGAGCAGCCAGAACCATCCGAGCGACACCGACAGGGTCACGGCCTCGGCGGCATCGCCCCGCTCCACGAGCCAGCGCAGGCCGGAGAGGATGTTGTCGCGTTCGGCCCGCAGCCGCTCGAACCAGGCGAGCTGGTCGGCGCGGCGCAGGTGCGGGTCGGCTTCGTCGACGAGCGCGGCGAAGTAGCGGGCATGGGCGGTGCGAACGTCGTCGAGCTCACCCAGCTCGCCCAGCTTCTCCGTGCCGTACTCGCGGAGTGTCTCGAGCATCCGGTACCGCACGGGGCCGGTCGGGTCGGGCCGCGACAGCAGCGAGCGGTCGACGAGCGCGGCGAGGAGCTCGGGCACGTCCCACGGATCCAGGCCGGAACCGGCGGCGATCGCCTCGGCGCTCTCGGGCGTGACGCCTGCGGGAAAGACGGCGAGGCGACGGGCCAGCACCTGCTCGTCGGGCGTGAGGAGTTCCCAGCTCCAGTCGACGACGGCCCGCAGGGTGCGCTGGCGTGGGAGCGCGGTGCGGCTGCCGCCGGTGAGGAGACGGAATCGGTCGTCGAGGCGCGCGGCGATCTGGGCCACGGGCAGCGACCGCAGCCGCGCTGCCGCGAGCTCGATCGCGAGGGGCATCCCGTCCAGGCGGCGGCAGATCTCGACGACGGGGCCGACGGTGTCGTCGTCGACCGCGAACGCGGGCGAGGCCGCACGCCCTCGGTCGGCGAAGAGCTCGACCGCGGGATGACGGAGCGCCTCCTGCGGCGTCGCACCCAGCTCGGGCATGCCCAGTGGTGGAACGTCGGCGAGGTGCTCGCCGACGATGCCGAGCGGCTCGCGGCTGGTCGCGACGATGCGCAGCCCGGGGCACTGCCCGAGCAGCTCGTCCGCCAGGATCGCGGCGTCTGCGACGAGGTGCTCGCAGTTGTCGAAGATCAGGACCGCATCGCGCTGGCCGAGCACGTCGATGAGGTGGCTGACGGCGTCGGACCCCGGCTCGGGTGCGCCCACGGGGATCCCTCCGGTGCCGGCGAGCAGGCGGGCCTCGCGGAGCCCGAGGGCGCCGAGCACACCGGCACCGAGGTCGGCCGGGTCGGTGATCTGCGCGAGTTCGACCATCCATACGCCGTCGCGGTGGGCGGACTCCACGCGCGACGCGAGCTCGCTCGCCAGGCGGGTCTTTCCGGCGCCGCCGGGGCCGATGAGCGTGACCAGGCGGTGCGCGTCCAGGAGCCCGGCGAGCCGCTCGAGTTCGGCCTCGCGGCCGACGAAGCTCGTGACCCCGAATCGCAGATTCGAGCGACGCGGGCGCACCGCGTCACCGGGAGCCGTCGCGCCGACGGAGCCGCGCACGGAGGGGGCTTCGAGACCGAGGGATGCGGGGGCCGGATCGGCGGACGGGAGGTCGTTGTGTCTTCCACCCGTCGCGTCGATGCGCTCGCCCGCCTCGCCGGTCACGACGGCCAGCTGCGCCGCCACCAGCTCGGCCGAGGGCACGGCTCCGAGCTCGTCGTCGAGCCGTTGGCGCATCGACTCGTACGCCTCCAGGGCGTCAGCCGACCGGCCGGCCGCGGCGAGGGCTCGTAGCCGCAACGCCGCGACGCGCTCGTTGAGCGGATGCGCGGCCGTGAGGGCATCGAGCTCGCCGACGAGCCCGGCCGGCTCCGCACCGAGGAGCAGGTCGGCATCGATGCGATCGGCCTCGGCGGCGAGACGAAGGTCGTCGAGGCGACTGCCCGCGGACGCGGCGAACCGGTGGGAGCCGGCCAGCTCGACGAGGGCCGGTCCGCGCCAGAGCGCCAGCACGGCCCCGAGCGTCGCAGCGGCAGTGGCCGGGTCGCCCCCTCGCAGCGCTGCACTCCCGGCGCGCGCTTGACGCTCGAAGCGCGCAGCGTCGACGTCGTCGGCCTCGATCGCGAGCCGGTAGCCGACCGAACCGGACTGCACGGCCGCCGCACCATCGCCGAGCGCGCGGCGCAGCCGCGAGACGAGCGCCTGGAGCGCATGGGCCGCATCGCCGGGCGGCGTGTCGTCCCAGATCGCGTCGATCAGCGCGTCGCGCGAGACCTCGCGGCCGGCATCGAGGGCCAGTCGGGCCAGCAGCGCGCGAACCCGTCCGCCGGCGAGCGGCACCGCCTCCCCATCGCGCCGGACCTCGAGCGCACCAAGGATCGACACCTGCATCCCCGTCACTCTAAGGAGACCCGCGGCGCGGCCCCGCTCCCGGGGCGCGCCGCCCGAGGTCAGCGGACGGTCTCGACGACCACGTTGGTCGACTTCACCACCGCGGCCGCCTTCACACCCGGCTCGAGCCCGAGTTCGTCGGCGGCCTCGCGCGACATCAACGACACGATCCGAAAGGGTCCACAGGCCAGCTCGACCTGGGCCATCACCTTGTCGCGCGTGACCGACAGGACGATCCCCTCCATGCGGTTGCGCGCGCTCGTGCGGCCGCCCGTCGCCGTGCGCTCCCTCAGCAGGCTCGCGACCTCGGCCGCCTCGATCACCCGACGGCTCCCGTCGCGCTCGAAGCTGATCCGGCCGGCCTTCTCCCACCGCCGGAGCGTGTCGAGACTGACGCCGAGCGCCTGCGCGGCCTCGCCGATGGAGAGGAGGCCCGGTCGGGTCGGATCGTCGGAAGGGTCGGTCATGGCCGGGATCGTACCCCGGAGGGCCCGGAGCTTGCCTATGCAACGCTTAGGAGTCCGGAAACGATCAATCGATAGTTTGCGAGGTGTCGCGGGCCTCGCGACGCCCCTAGGACTCCAGGAGACGCCGTGCGGCGCATCATCTTCACGGCAGCCGCCGCCCTCGCGATCTCGCTCGGAGGCTGCGGCGACGACGACGCATCGATCGCGGCCGACTCCGGGGCTGCGGCGGAGGGCGAACTCGTCGTCTCCGCGGCGACGTCCCTGAAGGCCGCGCTCACGGATTACGGCAACGACTACGACGCCGCGACGGTCCGGCTGTCCTTCGCCGGCTCCGATCAGCTGGCCGCGCAGATCCGCCAGGGCGTGCGCCCCGACGTCTTCGCCTCCGCCAACACGAAGCTGCCGGACGCCCTCTTCTCCGAAGGCCTCGTGGAGCAGCCGGTCGTGTTCGCGGGCAACCGGCTCGTGATCGCCGTCCCCCGAGGGTCGACGAAGGTCTCGTCGCTGGGCGACCTCGCCGCGTCCGGCGTCAAGATCGCCGCCGGCTCGGCGTCGGTCCCGGTCGGCGCCTACACGCGCAAGGTGCTCTCCCAGCTGCCCGCGTCCGAGCGGAACGCCATCCTGGGGAACGTGCGCTCGAGCGAACCTGACGTCGGCGGCGTGGTCGGCAAACTCACGCAGGGTGCGGTCGATGCAGGGTTCGTCTACCGCACCGACGTCACCGGCGCCGGAGGGGCGTTGAAGGGGATCGAGCTGCCAGCGAAGCTCGAGCCCGACGTCGCCTACGGTGTGGCCGTGGTGAAGGGCGCAGAGCACGAGGCGGCGGCAAGGGCCTTCGTCGACGGACTCCTCGGCGCCGTGGGGCAGGAGGCGCTCACCGCGGCCGGCTTCGCGCCCGCGCCGAAGTGACGCGCCGGCCGACGCTGTTCACGGCGGCGCTCGGCGTCGCGCTCGTGCTGACGCTGTGCTTCTTGACGGTGCCGGTCGTCGCGATCTTCGTCGACTCCAGTCCGGCCGAGCTCCTGCGCAGCCTCGACGACCCGGCCGCGATCGACGCCCT
>JAURVW010001287.1 GCA_030655275.1 Solirubrobacteraceae bacterium | reverse complement strand
GGGGCGTCGCCGTCGTCGCGAGCTTCGGTGCCACCGCACCGTCGGCCGCTGGCAGATCGGCCGCGAGGATGTTGGCCCGGGTGCGGGTGAGGCCCCAGTCGGCCGCCTGCACCGTCGACTCCGGTCCGCCGCTGATGATCTGCTCGCCGTCGACGGCAAAGGTCGAGACCGCCCCGATCGGCTCCCGCGTCTCCCCCGCCTCGATCGTGTCGAGCCCGCGGACGGCGTCATCGTCGTAGCCCGCGATCCCCGACTGCGACACCGCGGCGACCTCGCTCGTGTCGTAGATCTCGACGGCCTGCATCGTCGACTCGTCGCGGCTCACGCCGAGGTCGGCCATCAGCGCGCTCGAGACGCCCAGCGCCGAGAGCGGCGGCCCGAAGCCCTTCACCCGCGGGATCCGCGCCTTCAGCAGCGCTTGGCGCACCTTGTACGGGCGCGGCGACCCGGTGCGTCGCCAGTCGAGGTCGTTGCGCACGAGCAGGTACCGCACGCCGCTGCGGCGCAGCAGATCGCGCAGGCCGGGCGAGTCGCGCTGGCTCACGATGCGCGTCTCGATCGCGTCGAGGATGCGCGTGCTGCCGGCGCCGCCCAGCGGCTGGAGCGTCCGCGCGATCCACGGGCTCTCCTGCAGCGCCTGCATCGGCTCGTCGAGCGGCCGGCCCCACGTGTACTCGGCGAAGGCGGAGGCCGGCAGCAGGAGCGTGGTGTCGTCGGGAGCGTTCTGGCCCAGCCACGTGCTCGCCTGCGACCAGTATGCGGGCGTCGCCTTGAACGCGCCGTCGGTGTTGCCCTCGTTGCGCAGGAACGGCAGCGCCGAGGCGACGATCCCGACCATGACGACCGCCGGCACCGCCCACGCGACCACCCGCCACGGGCCGGGCCCGGTCGGCCGCGGCGCCGTTGCCTTGCGTCGCACCACCCCGCGCCGCGAGACCCACACCGAGGCGGCCGGCACGGCATGTGCGACGCCGAGCGCGAGCGACGCGGCGACGAGCGGCTCGAACTTGTAGATGTTGCGGAACGGCGCGAGCGGCCCGCCGAGCAGGTCGATGAACTGCGGGCCGAAGAAGCCGCCGGCCGCACCGGTGTAGCCGATGCCGATCGCGACGACGCCGAACGCGAACGTCCCGACCGCGAACCACCGCTCGTGCATGCCGCGCGCCGAGAGCCCGAGCAGGCCCGTCGCCGCGACCACCGCCGTCCCGATGATCGCCACCGGCTCGGCCACGAGCGCCCAGCTCGCGCGCACCCACGGGTCGCCGAGGTTGAGGTAGCCGAGCCAGTTGCCCGTGCCGCGCATCACCTCGGCGGCGGCGGTGGTCGACTCGGTCACGCCCGCGGTCTCGGTGAAGGCGGTCACGTCGAGGCCGTACCGCGCCTGGAAGAAGAGCGCGGCGAGCCACCAGAAGCTCGCGAGCAGCACGGCGATCGGCCACCAGAGCATCAGCGCGCGACGGCGACGGCCCGGCGCGCGCGTGACGATGTAGATCGCGGGCACCACGAGCACGGTGATCGCGGAGGTCGCGTTGATGCCGCCCATGCAGAGGATCGCGAGCCCCGAGAGCCCGGCGGCGCGCCGCACCGATCCACCCTGCGAGGCGCGCACGAGCGGCAGCACCGTCCACGGCATCACGGCCGCCGGCAGCACCGCCGCCGACGTGAACCCGAGCAGCCCGACGAAGAATGGCGACAGCGCGTAGGCCAGCCCGCCGATCACCCAGCCGCTCGGGCCGCCGATCCGCAGCGCCGCCGCGAGCTTCGCCATCCC
>JAURVW010001286.1 GCA_030655275.1 Solirubrobacteraceae bacterium | reverse complement strand
AGGGCGTCGGAGGTGAACTCGAAGACGGTGCGCGTGTAGTAGTCGAGGCCACGCACGAGGGTCGGGTCGATCTCGTAGTCGACCCCGACGGCGTCGAGGAGCGACCGCACCTCGGTGAAGTGGTCGGCGTCATCGCCGGAGAGGTGGTCGAGCAGCAGCGGGGCGCTCTTCATGACCTCCTGCGTGGCGGGATCGTCGGCGTCGAAGGCGCGGAGCGGGTTCTCGTCGATCCGCGACTTCACGTCGTCGGACACCTGGTCCTCGTGGGTGCGCAGGAAATCGACGAGCTTCTGGCGGTACTCGGCGCGAGCTTCGATCGAGCCCAGGCTGCCGAGCCGCAGCCGGATCCCCTGCGCGCCGATGCGCGCGAGGATCTGGTCGAGGATCGCGATGAGCTCCGCATCGACGGCGGGTGCGTCGCTGCCGAGCACCTCGGCGCCGATCTGCGCGAATTGGCGCTGGCGGCCGGCCTGCGCGCGCTCGTAGCGGAAGAACGGGCCGGTGTACCAAAGCTTCACGGGCTGCGGGAGCTTGTGCATCCCGTGCTCGATGTAACTGCGGGCGACCGTCGCGGTGCCCTCGGGACGCAGCGTGAGCGAACGCCCGCTGCCGTCCTCGAACGTGTACATCTCCTTGCGGACGATGTCGGTCGAGCCGCCGACGCCGCGCTTGAAGAGCTCCGTCGCCTCGAACATCGGCGTGTCGATCCGGCGATAGCCGGCGTTGCCGAGCAGCTCGCCCGCGAGGGCGTTCAGGGCGTCGCGCCTGCTCGCTTCATCCGGGAGGACGTCGAGCGTCCCGCGAGGCGTACTGAGTCCCTTGGCCACGCGGGCCAGACTACGCGTCCCGCGGTCAGCGCGCCCGGCGGGCGAGCTCGGCGGCGTCGAGGACTTCGGTCCGGCCGCGACCGAGTTTCACTGCGCCCTTGTCCTGCTCGGAGCGCAGCACGCGGTTGACCGTGGCGCGGCTCGTACCGGCGAGGTCGGCGAGGTCGTCCTGGGTGAGTGGCACGACGACCGGGTCGTGGGTCTTCACCGCCACCTCACCAGGGCGGGGCGAATGAAAGCCGGAGACCTCGAGCAGGCGGCGACGCACGCGCTTCTCCGCAGAGACGTAGTGGGCCTCGCCGACGAGCCTGGAGAGGCGCCGCACCTGGCCGGCGAGGACCGCGATGAGCACCTGGGAGGTCTCGGGGCGCTGCCGACGCAGGCGGTCGAAGTCGAGGCGATGGACCGACAGCGTCTCGCCGCCGTCGATCGAGGAGACGGTGGCGGAGCGGCGACCGCCCTCCCCTTCGACGAGGGCCAGTTCGCCGAACATGTCGCCGGGCGAGAGCATCGTGAGCATCACGTTGTCGCCGAGCTGACCGATGCCGCGCACGGCGAATCGGCCCTTGTCGACGAGGTGGAGCGTGTCGGCGGGATCGTCCTGGTGGAAGACGACCTCCCCGCGGGCGAACCGACGGCGGCGGGCGATCGCGAGCAACTCGCGCACCTCCGCCTCGGGCACTCCCTCGAGCAACGACCACCGCACCCCGCGAGCGTATCCCGCCGCACGGCAGCGCGCCAGGTCGTCCGCCGTGGAGGGCGTCCGAGGAGACGCCGGAAGGGTCGCAGATGAGACGACGGTCGCAGATCGGTAAGCCAGATTTCTCCGGGTCGGTCCAGCACCCACGGCCGTTCACGCACGAGGGCCGCCCCAGCGTTCTGGCAGTCGCTTCTGCAGCGTGGTTCAATGGCGCGAGTGACCTCGGTCACGCCTGTCCCAGTCCCACCCGGCACGTCCCAGCCGTTCGCGCTCCCAGCGCGCGTGCACCCGCCGGTTCTCCAAGCGAGTCGCTCCATGAACGTCCCCTCCCTCCGATCGCTCGCGCTCCTCGCGGGTTCGGTCCTCTCCTTCGGCCTCGGCGCCACCTCCGCCCAGGCCAAGACGCTCAACGTCGTCGTGCTCGGTGACTCCTACGCCTCCGGCGTCGGCGCGCCCGGCGCCACGGGCACCTGCATGCGCAGCCCGCAGGCCTGGGGCCCGGTCTACGCGCAGGCGATGCGCGACCGCGGCTTCACCGTGAACTTCAACAGCGTCGCCTGCGGCGGCGCCGTCGTCGGCGATCTCGACAAGCAGATCGCGGCCGTCACGCCCGAGACCGACCTCGTCCTGCTCACCATCGGCGGCAACGACGTCGGCTTCATCCAGATCGTCCTGCAGTGCTTCGTCCCGGGCATCTCGGATCCGGCCCGCTGCAAGTCGCAGATCGCCTCGGCCGTCAAGAACGTGCCCGGCGTGCAGACGAAGGTCATGTCGCGCATCGACACGCTGCTCGCCAAGCTCCGCCCGGGCGCGAAGTTCGGCGTGCTCTCGTACCCGTACCTCGCCAACACGAGCGGGTTCGTGCTCAAGGGCTTCCTCAACCAGTACGAGGCGGGCACCCCCACGCGCGCACTGGGTGACCTCGGCGACAAGATCATCACCGACACCGCCGCCACGGTGAACGCCAAGGCCGGCTACCAGCTCGCGAACTACATCCCCACGAAGGACCTCTTCGTCGGGCACGAGCCGGACCAGAACCCGTCGAAGGGCAACCCGAACGGCTGGATCAACGAGGACACGAACGCTGGCGGCCTCTTCGGCCTCTACCACCCAAACGCGGCCGGCTACCAGGCCTTGGCGCAGGCGATCCTCCGCGCCGGCGGCCCGCAGGGCGACTTCGGCGTCTCCCGCTAACCACCGACGGACCGATGACCCGCGGCACCGAGCGCCGCGGGTCGTCTGGGCTCGCTCAGGAGGCCTTGGCGCGCTGCCGATGGTGCTCCGATGCGTCCTGACTCGTCGCCGCTGTCCCAGCCGCCCCCGGCGACACCCCAGCTCTCGGTGCAGGAGACGGTGGCCGCGCACGCACTGGCGGCCAGAGGCGGCCCCGGCTCGCCCGAGCCGCTCACCCGCCTGCTGTCGGCGATCTTCGTGCTCACGTTCGTCGTGATCATCGCCGGCTGCTTCCTCGCCGTCGTCGCGACGGACCGCTGGGACACCACCGACAGCTCCCCGGACCAGCTGAAGACCTATGCGGTCGCGTTCCTGCCGCTGCTCGCGTTCGTTCCGGCGGCCCGCGCGCTGGACGGTCGCCTCCGCCGCAAGGCCTCAGACCGCAGGCGAGCCCTCCGCACGTGGTTCGAGTTCGCGGGGATGCTGCTGGCCGCGACCGCCGTGATCTTCGTCGCCACGTCGGTCTACGTCGGGCTGAACAGCATGGTCTTCTAGGCCCGAGGTCCGGACCTGATCTGCCGCCCTACCGCAGGAAGGGGTTGCTCTTCGCCTCGGCGCCGAGCGTGCTCGGGCCCATGTGGCCGGGCAGGAAGGTCGTCTCGGGATCGAAGCGCTGCATGAGCTCGGCGATCGACTGCAGCAGGCGCGGATGGTCGCCGCCGGGAAGGTCGGTGCGGCCGATGGAGTTCTGGAAGAGCACGTCGCCGGAGAACAGGTACGGGTGGCCCTGCGGGGCGTAGACGACGTGGCCCGGGCTGTGGCCCGGGGAAAAGACGACGTCGAAGGTGATGCCGGCGAGCTCGATCACGTCGCCGCCCTTCACCTCGTGCTCGGCGTCGTACGGGACGAACGGCCCGAACTCGGCGAACATGCCGCCGCGCTCGGCCATGCGCGTGTCGATCGTGAGGAGATCCTCGTGCTCGAGCTCGGGCACCCAAACCTCTGCGCCCGTGGCCTCGGCCAGCTCGGCGACAGCGCCGACGTGGTCGAAGTGGGTGTGCGTGAGGAGGATCCCGGCGAGGGTCACGTCGAGCTGCTCGAGCGCCTTGAGGAGCCGCGGGGCCTCGGCGCCCGGGTCGACGTAGATCGCCTCCTTGGCGTCCTCGGTACGGACCAGGAAGGTGTTCTCCTGGATCGCGCCGACCGTGAGCATGCGGATGTCGAGGCTCACGCCTTGCCCTTGGCCTTGTCGACCGCCACCTTGCTCTTCTTCACGAACCGCTCGTAGACGAACTTGTCGGAGTAGAACGAGATCGGCACGTAGAACACGTAGGCGAAGAGGGCGAGCGGGATGATCGCCGCGAAGGAGCGGTCCTTCGCCAGGAACGGCATGAGGACGAGCAGCAGCACGAACGGGATGAGGGCCTTCGTGAAGGCCTTCTGCCACGACGGCGGCTGCGGGATGCGCGGGCCGCGCGCGCCGGAGCTGCCCGTCGAGGCACCGCCGGAGCTCGTGCGGCCGCGCGTCTCGACCATGCCGGCGGCGTTTCCGCGGTGCTTGGTCTGACGGCGTTTCTTGGTGGCTCCCATCGCGACGGCAGTTTAGAGGCTGGGCAGGCCCGGGCGGACGCCCGAGCGCGCCGGTTCGGCGGGCGGTGCCAGCCCGGCGCTCGCGAGCGCCTCCTCGATGGTCGCGAGGTTGGTGATCTCGAGGTCGTCCGGAAGGCCGTCGAGGGCAGCCTGCGGGAGGAGGCCGACGAGTTCGCAGCGACGGACCTTCGCGTGGCGGCCGACCGCCTCGACGAGACGCGCCAGCGGGACGGCGCGGTGGTCCTCGATGTTGCACGACACCTGCGCGACGCCGCCCTGCTGCTCGAGCCCGAGGCCGATCGCCCGCAGGCCGGGCAGTCCCTCCTCGCCCCCCTCGCGGATCAGGGCGGCGATGCGCTTGGCATCAGCGACGGTGGCGGGCGATTCGAGCTCGAGGTTGAAGGCGACGAGCGGCGGCCGCGCGGCGACGAGCAC
>JAURVW010001284.1 GCA_030655275.1 Solirubrobacteraceae bacterium | reverse complement strand
CTCGACCGCCACCTGCGCCGCCGCGAAGAGCGACACGAACGTGACCGAGTAGTGGCCACCGGTCGCTCCGCGGGCTCCTCCGTCGGCCTCCGCGCGCCGCAGCGCCGTCGGCGCGCGCTCTCCGACGTCGTCGACGTCGGTCTGCCGTTCGACCCGATCCTCGCGTTCGCCGCGGTCGCCCTGACCGTCGCGTCGGTCCTCGCGATCGCGGGGGCGACGGAGGGCAACGCCTTCGTCGTGCGCCAGATCGCCTACGGCGTCGTCGGCGTCGGCGTGGCGGCCGTGGTCTCGCGCATCGACTACGCCCGCTGGCAGGCGGTCAAGTGGCCGCTCTACGCGTTCCTGATCGGGTCGATCCTCGCGGTCGCCGTGCTGGGCGACAAGGTCAACGGCTCGACCCTGTCGATCAACCTCGGCTTCTTCAGCTTCCAGGCGTCGGAGCTCGGCAAGGTCCTCGTGGTCGTCGTGGCCGCGAGCTTCATCGTCGACCGGCGCAGCGTCGTCGACTCCTGGTGGACCACCGGCGGCGTGCTGCTGCTGGCGGTGGTGCCCGCCGGGCTCACGGCCGACTTCGGCACCTCGCTCGTCTACGGCGCCATCGCCCTGGCCGTGCTCCTGATCGGTGGCGCGCCGGGCCGCCACCTCGCGACGCTCGGCGTGACCGGCGTCGTCGTGGTGATCGCCGTCTTCGGCGTGCTGCCGGCCGTCGGCGCGCCCGTGCTGAAGGGCTACCAGCTGGACCGCATCACGGCGTTCCTGAGTCCGAACGCGAGCCCCGACATCGAGCCGGGCGAGATCGACGCGCGGTACCAGCTGAAGCAGGCCAAGGCGGCCATCGGCTCGGGCCAGAAGACCGGTCGTGGCGACAACGCCACCCAGCAGACCCTCGGCTACCTGCCCGAGCAGCAGACCGACTTCATCTTCGCCTCCGCCGGCGAGCGGTACGGCTTCGTGGGCGTCGCGGCGATACTCTCGCTCTTCGCCTTGATCATGTGGAGGGGGCTCCGGATCCTCTCGACGGCCAGAGACTTCTACGGCGCGGTCCTCGCGGCGGGTATCTTGGCCATGCTGTTGTTCCAGGTCCTGGTCAACGCGGGGATGAACGTCGGCATCATGCCGATCACCGGCATCCCACTCCCACTTGTGAGCTACGGAGGGTCCTCCGTGCTGTCCAC
>JAURVW010001281.1 GCA_030655275.1 Solirubrobacteraceae bacterium | reverse complement strand
GCAGGGGAGCGGCGAGGATGCCCGAGAACGTCGAGTAGATCGGGATCGTCGTCTGCAGCGGCTTGACGTAGTGCGGTGCGATCTTGATCAGGCCGTTGCGCTCCTGTACGGACTCGCGCACGAGACGGAACTCGCCGTTCTCCAGATAGCGGATGCCGCCGTGGATCATGTGGCTCGATGCCGCCGATGCGCCCGAGGCGAAGTCGCCGCGCTCGACGAGCAGGACATCCACGCCCTGCAGGGCGAGGTCCCGGAACGCCGAGATGCCGTTGATCCCGCCGCCGATGACGAGGACGCTCGTGCGTCCGGATTCGCGGATCGCGCGAACCTCGGTGCGTTCCGCTGATGAGTGTGTCGAATCGGTCATTCTCGCGCTCTCTTCCTTGCTTGCCCCCAGCATCGACCTGCACGACCACCGTGCGCAAGTCCACTGCACATATGTGCAAGGATCGAGAGCAAGGAGGATCGAATGGCCGCTCCCGGAGCGCAATCTCGCGACGAGAAGCTGATCGCCGCGCTCACCGCCGCGCAGCTCTACTACATGCAGGACAAGACCATGGAGGTCATCGCGCAGGAACTGCGCACATCGCGGTCCTCCGTCTCGCGTCTGCTGAGCTTTGCCAGGGAGAGCGGCCTGGTCGACATCCGCATCAATTCGCCGCTCGAGCGACTCGGGATGCTGGAGCAGCGCATCCGCGACCGGCACCACGTGGCCGCTCATGTGGTGCCGATGCCCGAGATCGTCAGCGAGGTCGAGCGACTGGAACGCGTCGCCCTCACGGCCGGGCGGTTGCTGTCGCAGTTCGTCGACTCGAACATGATCATCGGAGTCGCCTGGGGCTCGACGATCAGTGCCGTCAGTCGGGAGCTCACGCAGAAGGAGACCCACAACACCACGTTCGTGCAGCTCAACGGTGCGGGGAACACCCAGACCAGCGGTGTGGAGTACTCCAGCGACATCCTGCAGCGCTTCGGCAGCGCCTTCGGCGCACAGGTCCAGCAGTTCCCGGTGCCGGCGTTCTTCGATGATCCCGCGACGCGCGAGGCGATGTGGCGCGAACGCAGCACCCGCCGGGTGCTGGACCTGCAGTCCAAGATGGACATCGCGGTGTTCAGCCTGGGATCACCGGCCGCCGAGGTCCCGAGCCGGGTCTACGTCGGCGGCTACCTCGGGC
>JAURVW010001269.1 GCA_030655275.1 Solirubrobacteraceae bacterium | reverse complement strand
GACTTCGGGTACGCGAACCTGGTCGACGGTGTCGCCAGCGACTGCGAGACGATCGCCAAGTACTGATCGCGGGACGGGGCATCCGACGACGCCCCGAGATCGACCGCGTCGAGCTCGTCCACCAGGCCGCGCGCCCGAGGGCGCGCCCTGACGCCGGGCATCAGGCGGGCGCTCGCTCCGGCTCCATCGCCGGGGCGAGCGCCGTGCGGAGGTGCGCCTCCACGAACGACCCGACGCCCGCCGGGCCTGCTGCCCGCCTCGCCGCCGACGACGGCCACTCCGACAGCGTGCTGAGCCCCACGAGGAAGGCCGAGAGCTCCAGGACGAGCGCCGCGGGACAGCCGCGACGGATCTCGCCGTGCCGCTGCCCTTCTTCGACGATCCCGCCGAGCTCGCGGACGAGACCGGACACCCGGGTGCGCAGCGACCGGGCCAGCCGTCGCGCGTGCACGCTCTCCCCCACCTCGACGGGGGTGACCTGCGCCAGCGTGAACAGGGCCGGCCGCTCTGAGAAGAACTCGACGTACGCGACCGCCGCCCGGATGAGCCGATCGGTCGGCGTGCCCGCAGCCAGCAGCGCCGGCCGAACGCACTCCTCGATCGCGCGCTCCACGATCTGCGCTGCGACGGCCACCCGCAGGCCCTCCTTGTCGCCGACGTGGTGGTAGACCGCCCCGACCGACACGTGCGCCGCGTCGGCGACGCTGGCGACCGACACCTTCGCGTAGGGCTCGAGCACGAACGCGGCCTCTGCCGCGTCGAGGATTGCCCGGCGGGTTCCGGCGCTCATCGCGACGGCCTCGGTGCAGGACGGTCCGGGGATGGTGTGGCGGCGGAACGGGCAGAGAGCAAACCACTCGTACCTGGTCGCAACGGAGCGTCTGTGACCGAGAATGGCATGGAACCGCTCGGATTCACGCCGCTGTCCCCACGCCATGGTCCCCCCCGTTGCGTGTCGCGCGACAACGGCACCGTCGAAGGCGAATGGGCGGGTCCGCGCCATCGGCATTACGGTACGCACATACGAAGTGGTTGCACGGTCAACTAGTTGGACCTGCGTGCCGATACTCCGGATACATGCCTTCGGTTCTCGGTTCCATTCGCGCCTGGCTGCCCGAGGGCAGCAGTCTGCCCGGCGATCAGTGGGCGGCCCGGCACCGAGCCCTGACCGCGATCCTCGTCGCCCACATCCCCGTGTTCCTGATCTGGGGTGTGCTCGAGGGCTTTCCGCTTCCCCACGCCGTCCTCGACGTGGTGCCGCTGGTCATCGCAGCGTGGCTCGCGCGCAATGACAAGCTCACCCGCCGCGGCCGGGAGGTCGCCGTCGCCCTCGGGCTCCTCAGCGCGTCGGCGATCCTCATCCACCTCATGCACGGGGCCGTGGAGGCGCACTTCCACTTCTTCATCATGGTGTCGCTGCTGGCCCTCTACGAGGCATGGTTCCCCTACCTCCTCGCGTTCGCCTACGTGCTCGTCCACCACGGGCTGATGAGCCTTGCGTCGTCGGCTTCGGTGTTCAACCACGCCGACGCGATCGAGCATCCGCTCAAGTGGTCGCTCATCCACGCGATCTTCATCGGCGCCCAGGCGCTGATCTGCCTCGTGGGCTGGAAGATGAACGAGGTCTCCCGGCGCGAGGCGATCGCGAGCCAGGAACGGTTCGCCCGAGCCTTCAACCATGCGCCGACCGGCATGGCGCTCGTCGATCTCGGCGGACGCATCCTCGAGGTCAACGATGCGCTCCAGGATCGCTGGAATCGCTCCACGACCGAACCGCTGGTCGGGCGCTCGGTGCGGGCACTCGTCGACGCCTCGCAGATCGACGGCGCGTTCCCCGGCGACACCGCGATGGACCTCCCCCACGCCGACCACACCGGCTGGGGGCACTGGCGCCACGCCCCGATGTTCGACGAGCACGGTGCGCGAACCGGATGGGTGACGCACTGCCTCGACATCACCCGTCGCCGCGCGCTGGAATCCGACCTGCAGTGGCAGGCCCACCACGATCCGCTCACGGACCTGCCGAACCGCGAGGCGGCGCTCGAGCGTCTGCAGGCGTCGATCGCCCGAGGTCGCGATCTCGCGGTCGTGTTCCTCGACGTCGACGAGTTCAAGACCGTCAACGACTCCCTCGGCCATGGCGCCGGCGACGACCTCCTGAAGACCGTCGCGGCCCGGCTGCTGCAGAGCACCGGCGACCGCGATCGCGTCGCCCGCTTCGGCGGCGACGAGTTCGTGGTCCTGCTCGATGGCATCGCGAGCGAGGCAACCGCGCGGGTGGCGATCGACCGCATCGCCGAGACACTGCGCCAGCCGATCGAGATCGCAGGCCAGGAGGTCTACGCCTCGACCTCGATCGGCGTACGGATCTGCGTCGCCGGTGAGGCACTCACCGGCGACGAGGCGCTGCGCGACGCCGACGCCGCGATGTACCGCGCCAAGGGCCTCGGCAAGGGCCGCTGTGAGTTCTTCGACGACGCGATGCGCGATCAGGCGCTGCAGCGTCTCGAGCTCGAGTCGGCCCTGCACTCGGTGCTCGAGCGCGACGAACTCGCCCTCGTGTACCAGCCGCTCGTGGATCTCGCGACGGGGCAGATCACCGGCGTCGAGGCGCTCCTGCGCTGGCACCATCCGGTCGTCGGCTTCGTGAGCCCTGCCGACTTCATCCCGCTCGCCGAGCAGAACGGCACGATCATCGAGATCGGTGCCTGGGTGATCGAGGAGGCCTGCAGGCAGGGCGCCGAATGGGACCGTCCGGACCTGAAGATCTCGGTCAACGTGGCCAGCCGTCAGCTTGCCGACGCCCGTCTCGTCGACGTGGTGCGCAGCGCCCTCAAGCAGACGGGCCTGGAGCCGGGCCAGCTCTGCCTCGAGATCACCGAGACCGCGGCGCTCGGCGACCATGAAGCCACCTCCCGCAGCCTGGCCGATCTCAAGGACCTCGGCGTCGCGCTCGCGGTCGACGACTTCGGCGTCGGCTACGCCTCCCTCAGCCACCTGCGCCAGCTGCTGCCGGTCGACACGCTCAAGATCGACAAGTCCTTCATCGACGGCCTCCTGATCGGTGACGAGGACGCCGCGATCGTCGAAGGCGTCATCCGGCTGGCCCATTCGCTCGGCCTCGACGTCGTCGCCGAGGGCATCGAACACCGCGAGCAGGCCGACCGGCTCGCGGACTGGGGTTGCGAGACCGGCCAGGGCTACCACTTCGCCCGCCCACTGCCACCGGCCGAGATCACCGCCCGACTCACGCCCACCGCCCCGGGCCCGGTCGCCCAGCTCAGAGCCGCATGACCCGCGCATCCACCTCCACCCACACCTTCAGGAACGACCCCGTGCCGACCACCGACCCGCTCCTCGACCCCGCCCGCCTCACGGCCATCCGCGAGCTCGACCTCGACGGCGCCTCGCCGCAGGCGGCGCTCGAGAACCTCAACAGCCTCGCCCAGCGCCTGCTGGGGGTCCCGGTCTCGGTGGTCTCGATCGTCTCCGACCGCCGTCACTTCAACGTCTCGCAGGGGGCACGGAGCGGTGATGCGCCACCGCAGCAGGAGTTTCCGCTCTCCCACTCCTTCTGCCAGCACGTCGCGCGTAGCGGCGACGCCCTCATCGTCAGCGACGCCCGCGAGCACCCCGACGTCTCGTCGAACCTCGCCGTCCGCGACCACAACGTGATCGCCTACGCCGGCCTCCCGCTGCGCCTGAACTCCGGCGAGGTCGTCGGGGCGTTCTGCGCGGTCGAC
>JAURVW010001268.1 GCA_030655275.1 Solirubrobacteraceae bacterium | reverse complement strand
GCTGGGCGCCCGTCGATGGAGGTGGCACTAGTGATAGTCCCGCGGCGGCGCGAGCCTTCTGACTGCGGTGACCGAGCAGGTGACGCGGGCGTAAGCGCAGCGTGACCTCGTCCGGAACTAAGTCTCCGCGGAACCCGGGCTGGATCATTCAGCATGCCGCGGGCGCGCTCTCGGGTGCGCCAAGACAGCACGGACTAGACTCAGACGGGACCTATACTCGAACCGATGTCGGGCGGTCTCGCGTTCCGGGGCCCGCTTTCGCTACTGATGCCAAAGCTCCCGCTGACTCGCCATCCTTGATAGTGATCGTGATGGCGCACGTCCCGCGGTTCGGGGACTCTACTGGCGGCCCCGCGTGGACTGGCTCTTCGGGGCGTCGTGACCTCCAGTCCGTGTCATCGGCGGCCCCGGGACGCCGGGTGAGTATTGCTTGGATAGTGCCCGCACCGGCGCTGGCCACTACGAGCCTTTCGGCCTTGCCGTCAGCGAGCCTCTCGCGTGCGGTACGCCGTCGTCACTAGTGACTGCGCGGGGAGCGTCCAAGACGTGCCGGGCGTCTGCGCCCGGACCTCCCCAGCCAGCGACACGCGAGGCTCCGAGCCAGCGGTGCGCTGGCCGTTGGCCGGCGTGCGCCGGTATCGAGACGAGGTCTCTGCGCTCGCTAGAAGCGAGGCCGAGCGGCTCTCCGCGTCGCGCACCATTGAAGCTCAGATGGCACGCGTGCTGAAGAAGGTCTCAGCGGGCAAAGACCCCGAAGGGGGCGTTGCTGAATGACCGACGACCGCAGCGGAACAAGCGTTGCGCGCGTGACCATCTCCATTGCCACGATGAATTCGCGTGAGCAGTTGGAGGCTTGCCTGCGAACGCTTCCCGAGGCCTGCACCGGTATCGACTGGAGCGCGACGGTCATCGACAACTGCTCGGACGATGGAACGGCCGAGATGGTTCGCGAGTACTTTCCGTCGGTCCGACTCGTGCGGAATGCCGAACCGCAGGGTTTCGGCGCGAACCACAATCAGGTGCTGCGCCTCGTCGCGGCGGACGCGGAATCACTTCATTTCGCCCTCGTGCTCAACGATGACACATCGCTCGCGCCGGGATCGGTCGCAGCCCTTGCCGCGGCCTTGGCGCATGAGGCTGACGCGGGAGCCGTCGTTCCCACCGTCTTCGACGCCCACGGCGCCGAAAGTCCGGTCGCTTGGCTCGACGTCCCACTCCGGCGAGTCATCGCCGCGGCATTCGTGGGTCGAGGAGTGCAGCATGAGGACCGAGACT
>JAURVW010001256.1 GCA_030655275.1 Solirubrobacteraceae bacterium | reverse complement strand
TGGCGCGGCGGCGCGCCAGCGCGGCGTCGATGTGATCGAGCTGCAGCAGGCCGAAGGCGGCATTGAACTCGCTCATCTTGCCGTTGATGCCGGGCGTGACCACCGTGACCTCGTCGATGATGCCGAAGTTTTTCAAGTTGTCGATGTGGCGCTTGGTGGCGGCATCGGGACTGACGATGGCGCCACCTTCGAAGGTGTTGAACACCTTGGTGGCGTGAAAACTGAGCACCGACAGGTCGCCCTGGCGCAGGATGCTGACGCCGTCCTGGCGCACGGCGAAGGCGTGGGCGGCGTCGTAGATCACTTTCAGGCCATGGCGGCGGGCGATGGCGGCGATCGCCGCGCTGTCGCAGGGCCGGCCGTAGCAGTGCACCGGCATGATGGCGCGGGTGTCGGCGGTGATGGCCGCTTCGATGCGGGCCGGATCGATGTTGAAGCTGCCCGCCTCGATGTCGGCGAACACCGGCTTGATCCCGTTCCACATCATGGCGTGGGCGGTGGCCACAAACGAGTAGGGCGAGGTGATCACTTCGCCCTCGATGCCCAGCGACTGCAAGGCCGTCATCAGGGCGATGGTGCCGTTGGCGAACAGGGAGATGTGCTCGACGCCCAGATAGGCGCACAGGGCGCTTTCCAGTTGCTGGTGAAACGGCCCGCCGTTGGTGACGAACTTGTTGGCCCAGATCTGTTCGAGGTAGGGCATGAATTCGGCCAGCGGCGGCAGCAGCGGCTGGGTGACGTAGATCGGTGCGGAATCGTCGTTCATGGCGCGGGCAATTCAATCTGCAGGGGAGCCGGCGCCAGGCCGTCGCACCAGCGCCGCCACATGGCGCGCAGCGCCAGTTCGGTGCCCAGCCCGACACCGTCCATGTCGCTCGAACTGGGCGTGGCGAAACGCTCGCGCAGGCCGGCGCGGATGGCGGCCAGCCGGCCCAGATCGGACGGCAGGGCGGCGCCGATGGCGGTGAATTCGGCCTCGTCGTGGGCGATGAGTTCGGCCAGGCCCGAATGGCGCAGGATGCTGGCCCCCTGGCGCCCGGCCGGGGTGTCGCCGGCGAGGGTGATGGTCGGCACGCCCA
>JAURVW010001255.1 GCA_030655275.1 Solirubrobacteraceae bacterium | reverse complement strand
CGGGCGTGCCGGCATCGACCGCCGCACCGGCGGCCGTCAGCGTGAAGTCCTGGGCGGCGAAGTTGGTGAAGCCCGGGTTGGCCGCGAGGCGACCGGGGCCCGGCGTCGCAGTTTCCGACCCGGCGTTCTCGCCCGGGTTCGCCGCGCAGATACCCACGGACGCGTTCGGTGCGACGCTGTCGGACGCCGTGATCGAGGCTCCGGCCGCGGCGTTGTTGCCCGTCTTGGAGCACGCCAGCGAACCGAATCCCTGCGAGGCGATGCCCGAGGCGTCGAGGTTCGCATTCCAGGCGACGTTTGACGTGCCCATGAGCGCCGCCAGCGGATTGGCGGCCGTGGCGACGACGGTCGTGTCGCGAACCACCACGTTGGCGGTCCCGCCGGCCGTCGCGACGGCGAGGATGCCCACGCCGTCAGCCGCCGTCTGCACGACCACGGAGTTCGTGATGCGCGAGCCGTAGTAGGCGGAGATGTGCCCGAACGAAGAGGAGCCCTTGAAGGTCGATCGGTTGATGTAGCCCGGCGACGCCTGCACCAGGACCGGGGCGTCGCTGGTCCTGGTGACCCGGGAGTCGACGAGGGTCGCGTGGTAGAGGCTGACCACGGTTGCGTTGCCGGTGCCCGCGACGATGGTGGTGTCGAACACCTGGGTCTCGTAACCCTCGGCGCCGGAAGCATTGAGGGCGGCGCCGTTCGCGCCGTTGTTGCGATTCAGGGTCGCCCGCCGCAGAACCGGGAGGCCGTACCCGATGTTGTCGAGCGAGACGACGTCCTCGTCGCCGGCCGTGCGGGTCACGATGAGGTCGGTCAGTTCGATCGCGCCCTTCGCCGTGATGGTCGGCCCGGCGACGTCGGCGGAGACGAATCGCGACCCGGTGGGCGTCGCGCCGGCGCCGATCACCGTGACCTTGTTCGTCGGATCGTTGGAGCCGGTGAGCATGAGGGGCGCGACGAGCAGGGTCGCCGCCGGGGCTAGGCGGACGGTGTCGGCGCCGGGAACGGCGACGGCATCGGTCACGGCCGTCGCGACGGAGCTGCGACCGAGCCCCGGCGTGCAGTCGGCGTACGCGGCGTCGTTCGGGACGCAGTAGGTGGCGGCGGAGGCACCCTCGGCCGCGATGAGCATCGCGGCCGCGCTCGCCGACAGCACGATGGTGCGAAGGAAGGAAGGCATGCGCCCAGCATCGTCGCTCGCGGGCTGGCGCGCAAACGATCTCTCGAGTGTCCGGATACCGGTGGTAGGGGGGAGCGGTCCGTACGAATTCCTCGTGCCGCACTTCCGTCCGCCGACCAGTTCCCGCGAGGTCGTTCAGCCGACTTCGTCCGGTCGACTTCGTCCAGCGAAGTCGCCCAGTCGACTTCGTCAAGTGAACTGGTGCAGCCGGCCGCGTGTCAGCCGAGGTCGGCCAGCTCGAGATCGACCACCCCGTCGGTGATCGTCGCGATCCCCATCGTGTGGACGGGCGCGCGGCGTCGCTCGGTCGGCGAGCCGGGGTTGAAGATCTGCGCACCGCTCGGCAGCTGCTCGTGCTCGGGCATGTGCGTGTGCCCGAAGACGATCAGGTCGCAGTCCGGGAACCAGCGCCCGAGTCGCGCCGCGCGGCCCTTCGACGGGCCTGGGATGTGGACCATCCCGATGCGAGCGCCACCGAGCTCGACCTCGAGTCGCTCGGGCAGCATCTCCTGCACCTCCGGCCGGCAGATGTTGCCGTACACCGCGTGCACCGGCGGCCCGAGCGACCGGATGGACTCGACCGCGGCGACGTCGATGAAGTCACCGGCGTGCAGGATCGCGTCGGCCCGGCGGCACTGCTCCAGGCACGTCACCGGAATCACCCGCCCGCCGCGCGGCAGGTGCGTGTCGCTGATGATCGCTAGGCGCATGGGGTGAGTATCGACGCCGGTGGGCCGGTGGTTCACCGGGTCATCGGGCCGGGTGCCGCGAGGCCGGCGGGTTCGAGCCGGCGGAGTGCGGGGAAGCGACTGCGCGGCCCCCGCGGAGGCACAGGCTCAGGCGGCGCTGAGTTCGCCGAGGAGCCGTCGCACGACGGTCCGCGCGCGAGGCGCGCAACGCACACCACCGCCGGCGTCCTTCTGCCGTTGGAGTTCGTCGTCGAGGGCGGGGAGGCCGAGTTCGTCGTAGCGGGCGACGTGGTCGAGGGTGCGAAGGCGGTCGCGGAGGGCGTCGATGGTCGGCTTGTCGAACACCTCGAGCAGCTGGAGCTTCACCGTCGCCGCGAAGGCCGAGACGCCGTAGTGCGACGACAGTCGCACCGCGACGTCGAGCGGCGCGTCTCCTGCCCACCGCGCCACGACCGTCGCGGCACCGGCGTCCGGGATGAGCAGCTCGCCCGCGAATGCATTGGCCGCGCGCTCGTTCGGATCGATGGACTTCTGCGGCGTGTAGTGACTCTCCGGGACGGTCGCAGCGACGGACTCCCCCGGCGACGCATCGGGCGACCGGCTCGCGGTCGACTGCGGGTCGCTCGCGGACCCGGTGCTTCCCGTCGATGCGCTCTCGGCCGCGCCGGCACTGCCCGTCGACTCGGTGCTGCCCGACGACTCGGCGCCGCCGGCCGCGGCGTCGTCGATCGCGCGGGTCGTCT
>JAURVW010001253.1 GCA_030655275.1 Solirubrobacteraceae bacterium | reverse complement strand
CAGAAGCTCCTCGCCTCGATCAGCCTGCCGCCACGGCTCGACCTGGCCACCGCCCGCGGACAGTACGCCGCCGGGTGGGCCGGCGGAGCCAAGGTGCTCGGCTTCCACGAGGAGGACGGGATCGCCGCGTCCTCGCGCACGGAGACCTACGCCGCGATCACCCTGCACGTCGACAACCGCCGCTGGGCCGGAGTGCCGTTCTACCTGCGCACGGGCAAGCGTCTGGGACGCCGGGTTACCGAGGTGGCCGTCGTCTTCAAGCGCTCGCCGCACCAGCCGTTCGGGGCCCACTCGGTCGAGGACCTCACCCAGAACGCCCTGGTCATCCGGGTCCAGCCCGACGAGGGCATGACGCTGCGGTTCGGGGCCAAGGTGCCCGGCACCCAGATGGAGATCCGCGACGTCAACATGGACTTCGCCTACGGAGGCACGTTCACGGAGTCGTCGCCGGAGGCCTACGAGCGGCTGATCCTCGACGTGCTGCTCGGCGACCCGCCGCTCTTCCCGCGGCACGAGGAGGTCGAGCTCTCCTGGAAGATCCTCGACCCGGTGGAGAAGTACTGGGCGGCCGTCGGCGGCCCGGTCGAGCAGTACGCGCCCGGCTCGTGGGGTCCGGCATCCGCCGACGACCTCCTGGCCCGCGACGGACGAGTCTGGAGACGACCGTGATCATCGACCTTCCCGACACGACCGTCAGCCAGGTCGCGAAGCAGCTCGTCAAGGTACGTGAAGAGGGCGGCGCGGTCGCCCTCGGACGCGTGCTCACCCTCGTGATCTCCGCCCGCAACGGCGTGGCCGAGGCCGCCATCGACGCGGCGAACGACGCCTCTCGCGAGCACCCCATGCGCGTCATCGTGCTCACCACCGGCGATGGCGACTCCCGCCTCGACGCGCAGATCCGCGTCGGCGGCGACGCCGGTGCCAGTGAGGTGGTCGTCCTCCGCGCCTTCGGCGACGCCGCCAGCAACGAGGAGAGCCTGCTCACGGGCCTCCTCCTCCCCGATGCGCCCGTGGTCGCCTGGTGGCCGGAAGAGGCCCCCGAGTCTCCCGCCACGTCGCCGCTCGGCAAGATCGCACAGCGACGGATCACCGATGCCGCGACCGCGTCGGACGTGCGCGACCGCCTCGCGCTGCTCGGACGCACACATGCTCCGGGCGACACCGACCTCGCGTGGACGCGCCTGACGCACTGGCGCGAGCAGCTCGCCGCAGTGCTCGACCAGCCGCCGTACGAGCCGATCACCGAGATCGAGGTGCGCGGCGCGGCCGCGTCGCCGTCGACCGCCCTACTCGCAGCGTGGCTGCAGATGGCGCTCGAGGTTCCGGTGCGCTGGTCGTACGAAGACCCCGATCACTGGCAGGAGGGCATCAAGTCGGTGCGCCTCACCCGCGAGTCCGGAGACATCCTGCTGGAGCGTCCCGCCCCCGGAGTCGCCGTGCTCACGCAGCCCGACCAGCCCCACCACGACCTGCACCTGCCGCGCCGAACGCTGCGCGAGTGCCTGGCCGAGGAGCTGCGTCGACTGGACCCCGATGTCCTGTACGGTCGAG
>JAURVW010000258.1 GCA_030655275.1 Solirubrobacteraceae bacterium | reverse complement strand
CAGGAGACTCGAGGCGGCCATCCGGCCCAGGAAGTCGGGGCGCGCGAGGCTGGCGACGATCCGCGCCTCGTCGCGTGGTGAGCTCGCATCGCTCATGAAACGCGCGAACGCGTCGCCGGACGTACGGCGAGCCAACGCGAGCAGGGTGCCGTTGAAGGCCTCCGGCTCCGCGGCGAGGGACCGCAGGAAGAGCAGGTCGAGCAGCGCATGCCGGCTGCGTCCGAGCTGGGACGGTGGCGGTTGCCCGAGAGCGATCGACCGCGCCAGGGCGCGCACGTGACGCTGGATCCTCACGAACGCGTAGCCGCTCGATGGCCGGATGGCCCCGGCGGCCGCTCCGACGGCCAGCACACCGCTGGGGTGGCGGACGGGAAAGACGTAGGTCGACATCGGAAGGGTGCCTCGCTCTTCGCGGACGACGGCGAACTGATCGACCTCGTGATGCCGGGCCAGATGGTCGGCGATGGCGGCGCGGCGCCGGGCCGGCGTCACGCCTCGCAGTCCGAGGGTGGTGTGTTCGACGAGCGCCCGCGTCGGGGAGGTCGGCAGGAGATACATGAAGTGCAGGCCGCCGTCGCCGTGCGATGTGGTGCCCGACGGGCCGGTTCGAAAGTCCATGAGCGTCGCCATCTGAGGATCGAAGCGTGGCCGGGCCGTCTCGACCTCCATCCCGAGGAAGCTCTGTCGCAGTTCGATCGAGCCCTCCGACCGGTCGGCCAGGAGGGGTCCGCTGCCACCCATGGCGTCGTACACACGGGTGGTGTGGAAGGTGTGACGCGACGTCTCCACCTCGATGACGCCGCCCGCTCCCGGCCGGACGGCGGTCACCCGCTCGCCGAGTCGCAGCTCCACGTTGCCGGCCTCGGCCAGCCGGGTCCGCGTGCTCGCATAGAAGTCGTCGGCGCGCACCTGCCGGTAGGGGTGGAGCGCCGAGGATCGCGCCACCGCCCGTCCGTCGCGCCCGATCATCTGCCAACGCTCCCACTGGTGGGCGACGACGCCCTCGGGCAGCCTCAGGTCGTCGGTCGACCAGAAGCACCACGTGCGGTCGTTCTCGAACGTCGTACGCCGGTCGACCAGCACGATCGGGTCGCGAACGCCTTCGTCGACCAGCGCCACGGCCAGGCTCAGGCCGGCGCAGCCCGCTCCGAGGATGAGATGCATCGCACGGGGTACGAGACGGACGGCGCCGGAGACCGCCGAGGGTAGCGACGGCGGCCCCACGGCTTGGCCGGTCGGCGGCCCAGGCGGCGTGGAGCCCGAACCACCGAGCGCCGGTAGCGTCGATCAGTGACCGGCGGCGTGGGCGTCCTCGGCCGGGGCGGCGTGCGATGCTTCGGTCGACGTCGCGTGCTCATCGGCCGTGGCCGCTTCGTGGGAGCCGGCTGCGGCGGCAGCTGGCTTGGCGGCGTGGTCCGCGGAACTCGCAGCGGCGCCGTGCGTGTCGGCTGCGGCCGTCTTCGCGGCGCCGTGGTCGCCGCCAGCGGCTGCCGTCCCGTGGTCGCCCGTTGCGGCGGCGCCGTGGTCGCCGGAAGCAGGAGACGCATGGGCATCATCGGCGGCGGCCTTGGCG
>JAURVW010001243.1 GCA_030655275.1 Solirubrobacteraceae bacterium | reverse complement strand
CCAGGGTCATGCTGTCCTTCCGGCGCAGACTACGACCCGCGCGTGTTAGACGGCATGTATATCCCACACGGCGCCGACCTACTTCGGTGCGCCCGGACGGGACTGGGTGACTCACCCGACGGTGACGGACGGTGTGAACGGGATGGGACCGGTTGTACCCCTCAGCCCGCGTCGTGTCGGTCGGTCAGTTCGGTGAGAGCTCCGATGACTGTCGTGAGGATCCGGCGTCCTTGGCGTCACGGCGGCGGCGCGCGCGGGCTAGGTCGGCCACGAGTCTGGTTCGGGTCGGGCCGTCTGGGAGTGCTTCGATGATTGCGGCTGCGACGAACCGGGCTTCGACCGATTCTTCCCAGTCGCGTTGTGCGGTCGCGATCGCTGCGGCGAGCTCCCTGATGGGCTGGGTCGGCTTGCATGAGTCGCAACCCCGGATCGCAACCGCCATCCGGGCGTGTGCACGCATCAGTCGTGCCCTTGCGTGTTCGCTGCATACGGGGGCATCGGATTCGGCGCAGCGACACTCTTCGTCGTGGTACGTCATAGGTCCGTCCTATGGCGTCGCACTGACGGGTCCCTTGGACGGCACTCCCAGGCTGCGCCGACCCACGTTGGCGGGCCATTTCCGGGGGTGTCGTACATGAGGAGCGGCGTACCCGGAGACGTCGACGCCGTCGTTGAAGCGAGACCTAGCGGGCCAGGCTGGTGGCCCGGTCGGCTGACCGTTGGTTGGCTTGCGGTAGGTCCGTTGCACTGCGGTCTGACCCGGTATGCATGAGCAATATGCAATACCGTCGATGACATGACGCAGTTCGAGTACGACGAGGACGCGAGTGCGGCCTGGCGGATGGACGTAGTGCATGAAGTACCTTCGGCAGTCGACCCGTCGACGGCTGCGTCCAGGTGGGTGGAAGGGATGCGTCGGCTGAACTCGATCGACGACCGACTTGCACGCAAGATCGTCGCGCTCCATCGGAAGTGTGGCTCTGGCACCGGAGCCTGCGATTCCGTCGACGACGACGCGGTCCCTGTGAGTGGTCCTCTGGGATGGGGTTGCGAGACGATGGAGACC
>JAURVW010001237.1 GCA_030655275.1 Solirubrobacteraceae bacterium | reverse complement strand
CGATGTCGGTCAGCACGATGCGCTGGCGCACGCGGTGGAAGAGCGCGATGCCCAGTTGCTGCTCGAGCTGGCGGATCTGCCGTGACACGGCGCTTTGCGTCAGGTGCAGCTCGTCCGCGGCGCGCGAGATGCTGTGGTGCCGTGCGGCCGCTTCGAAGGCGAGCAGGTCGGCGACCGGGGGGAGGAAGGATTTCTTGAACATCGTCATTCGGAGGGGGAATGAAGCAGCAGCGCGACCGCCACCCTCTCACAAGATCCGAGGGTTCATTCTGCCGACTTCATTCCTCCTGTGCATCAACTCGTTCCACATTTTTGCTATGCAAGCCGCCTGCGGTGGCAGACAGTGTCGCCATCGTCTTTCCCAGCCGGACCCCGCCATGCCCAACGCCTCCACCCCTTCCTCCCTGCCAACCGAAGTCGCCGAGTTGCTGCAGCGCCTCGGCGTGCCGCGCGACGCTTACACCGGCGGCTCGCTGCCCGTGCGCTCGCCCGTCACCGGCGAACAGATCGCCGCCGTCGCCGAGACCTCCACCGCCCAGGCCGCCGAGGCCATCGGCCGCGCCCACGCCGCGTACCTGACGTGGCGCAACGTGCCGGCACCGCGCCGCGGCGAACTGGTGCGCCTGCTCGGCGAAGAACTGCGCCTGCACAAGGCCGACCTCGGCCGGCTGGTGACACTCGAAGTCGGCAAGGTGCCGTCGGAAGGCGCCGGCGAGGTGCAGGAAATGATCGACATCTGCGACTTCGCCGTCGGCCTGTCGCGCCAGCTGTACGGCCTGACCATCGCCACCGAGCGCGCCGAGCACCGGATGATGGAAACCTGGCATCCGCTGGGCGTGGTCGGCGTCATCTCGGCCTTCAACTTCCCGGTGGCCGTGTGGTCGTGGAACGCCGCGCTGGCGCTGGTCTGCGGCGACCCGGTGGTGTGGAAGCCGTCCGAGAAAACGCCGCTGACCGCGCTGGCCGTCCACGCCATCGCGCAGCGCGCCATCGCCCGCTTCGGCAGCGATGCGCCCAACGGTCTGTTGGAGCTGATCGTCGGCGAGCGCGACATCGGCGAAGTACTGGTCGACGACCATCGCGTCGCCGTGCTGTCGGCCACCGGCTCGACCGCGATGGGCCGCCAGGTCGGCCCGAAATTGGCCGCCCGCTTCGCCCGCGCCATCCTCGAACTCGGCGGCAACAACGCCGCCATCGTCGCGCCGTCGGCCGACCTCGACCTCACGCTGCGCGGCGTCGCCTTCGCGGCGATGGGCACGGCCGGCCAGCGCTGCACGTCGCTGCGCCGCCTGTTCGTGCACGACAGCGTGTACGACGCCTTCGTGCCGAAGCTCGCCAAGGTGTACGGCAGCGTGCGTGTCGGCGATCCGCGCGAAGCCGGCACGCTGGTCGGTCCGCTGATCGACCGCGCAGCCTTCGAAGGCATGCAGCGCGCCATCGACGAAAGCCGCAGCGCCGGCG
>JAURVW010001209.1 GCA_030655275.1 Solirubrobacteraceae bacterium | reverse complement strand
ACAGGGTTTAGCACGCCGCCATCAACCAGCAAAGTCTCTTTATATTTTACGGGTGTTATAAGGGAAGGGATTGCAACCGATGCTCTTATTGCTTCATAAAAACTTCCGGCAGAAAAAACCACTTCTTTTTCATTTATGATATCCGTTGCGATTGCAGAGAAAGGAATGTTCATGTCTTCAATCAGCATATCAGGAATAAATGTTTTCATTTTATCGAATACTTTTTCTCCTTTAATCAAGCCATTGGATGAAAGGGTAAAATCCATTAAATCCCAAACAATTCTTTTATTTAATGTTTTTACCCACTCGGTATATTCCGGCAATTTATCCATAGCACATAGCCCGCCAATCACAGAGCCAATTGAAGAACCGGAAACAGATGATATTTCAAAACCCTGTTTTTCAAGTTCATTAATTATGCCTATATGGGCAAGGCCTTTTGAACCGCCGCTCGACAATACCAATGCTACTTTTTGTGTCATCTATCTTTTTTTAAATTAATTTTTTGACATACGAAATCAAATCACCAACGGTTTTTATTTCATAAAATAAATTATAATCTATTGTGATTTTCAGTTTTTCCTCTAAATCCATATATAATTCGGCTAAATCAAGGTCGTCAAAATTCAAATCATCTTGAAACAATGAAGCAATTTTTATATCCGATGATTCATTATCTGACAAAACACAAATTCTTTCAATTATTATTTTTTCCATACTTCCTGTTTTTTGGCTGCATTTTTTTGAATTAATTAAATTTCAATTTGCCGAGCAGTGATTAGAAAGGAGCAATTAAATAATTATAGGCTTCATAAATCCATCTTTAAAATCCCTTCATGTCGTTTTGCTTTGTTGTTTTCCCAACAGAAAGCAAATAGTTTGAAACTTTTATTTTGTACTGGCTTTTTGCATCTATTAAGGCATCTTTAGCTTGTTGGGCAAGTGCTCTTGCTTCCAGTAAATCTGAGGTGCTTGTAATGCCGGCCTCATAATTGTCCTCCAATTCTTTTTTATATTCCAAAGATTGTTTTAAAGACGTTTTCGCAATATCAATTTGCTTATGACTATCTGTTAAGTCCCTGTATGCTTTTGACATTTGCAACTGCAAAAGCTCTGATTTTTCGTCGAGGTTATTTTGTGCTATATTAATTTTTATGGTATGTTCCTGAAGTTTATAAGCGCCACCCCACCAATCTGAGATTGGTATGGACAGTGTTGCAAAAGCCAATCCATAGATGTTTTCTTCTTTGTATGCGTCAAGGTATAAGCCACTAACGCCTATTGCCAATTGTGGAAGAAATTCACCTTTGGCCATTTTTTTTTGTAGAATTTCAGCATCTATGGCTTTGTTGAGCATTTTATATTCCTGTCGGTTATTTAGCCCTATGGAAGGCTCAACAAAATAACTTTCGGGAGGAGAAACAGAAACAATGGAATCGTTCACGTTGAACGCGTCATTATAAGGTATGCCAATATGTTGACAAAATGCCATTTTTAGCATTTCCGTTCCATTGTTGAGCCTTAATTTATTGCCTTCAATTTTGTTTAGTTCCAATTTTACCTTTAGCAAATCGCTCTTATTAATCAAGCCCGCATCATAAAAATCCTGTACTTCTTTTTGAAGTGTCCGTAACAGTTTTTCATAACTGTCAATCGTTATTTTTTTTTCTTTGAGCGCAACAAGATTCCAATAATAGTCTTCGGTAGTTGTCAAAACT
>JAURVW010001196.1 GCA_030655275.1 Solirubrobacteraceae bacterium | reverse complement strand
CGGCCAGCACCATGACGATGGTCGCGAGCGCCATCGCGGTACCGATCGCGAAACGGCTGCGCTCGACCGAGGTCTTGGCCGCGGTGTTGAGTTCGGTGCCCTGTGCCTCGAGCAGCTCGGAGAGGCTCGCCATGCGGTCTTCGAGTTCGGAGAACGCGCCCTGCAGCGGCGGCACGAGCGCGAGCGCGGCCTGCGCGTCGCCGTCGCTCGCCTTGATGACGCGCTCGGCCGCCTCGACGTACTTGCGCACCAGCGGCCGCACCGCGGCGAGCGCGGCGCGACTGGCTTCGGACTGCGGATAGGTCGCGAGCTGGTCGAGCGCCTTGTCGAAGGTCTTCGAGTGTTCATCGAGGCCCTTGCGCGCTTCCGCGATGCGTTCGGCGTTCTTCTCGAAGGCGCCGAGCAGCGCGAGCTGCGCGTCGCCGCGCACCGCGTCGTGCATCATGTCGGCCTCCTGGCTGGCCTGCTGGGCCTGGCCGGCGAGGATCGAGTCGTCGACGGCGCTGCCGAGCATGCCGGTCGAGACCAGGCCGATGCCGCCGGCGAGGCCGGCCAGCAGCGTGCCGGCGAAGCCGAGCGCGAGGATCTGGGTCTTGAGTTTCACGGTTCTTCTCCGGAGCCGTTGTGTGTCAGAAGCGCACGGCCATGCCGACGCCCCATTGCCAATCGGGCGAGTTCGAGGTCAGGCCGCGCGCGACCGAGACGTCGAACTGCAGGTCGTCGGTGACGAGCCAGGTCGCGCCGGTGTCGAAGGTGATCACGTTGCCGCCATGGCGCTTGCTCGCGAGCTGCTGACCGGCGACTTCGACGAAGGTGCGCCACGCGGGCGTCCAGCCCTTCGAGAGCGTGACCGCGAGGATGCCGGCGGCGAAGCGCTTGCCATCGGCATCGCGGTCCAGCATCAGGCCGGGCATTACGCCGATCGCCATCTCGTTGGGCAGCTCCCACTCCGCGACCATGCGCAGTGAAGGCCGCACGCCCTGGCCGCGGAAGGCGCTGGACCCGGTTTCGAGATCGAGGTGCGCGAGCCAGGCGATGCCCGGCGTGCCGGCGGCCTCGTCGCCATCGCGCATGTGCCATTTCAGGCCGAGCGAGGCGTCGGCGAAGCCGCGGCGGCGCTCGTCGGTTCCGGTCGCGGCATCGCGGCTGCGCTCATGCAGGAAGCCATCGGTTTCCAGGCGCAGCTCGAGTGCATCCGAGAGGCCGGCACGCAGCAGCGTCGGCGTGCTGGTGGTGCGG
>JAURVW010001191.1 GCA_030655275.1 Solirubrobacteraceae bacterium | reverse complement strand
CACGCCGGCGAGCCCGCCCCGGCCGAGTACGCGGCGCCGCCCGCGGCCTACGAGCCCCCGGTCGACGGTCCCACCGCCTACGAGCCTCCGGCCGAGCCCGAGTTCAATGCCCACGTGGGTGAAGACGGCGAGCTGCTGCTCGAGGGCCTCACGCGTCCGTCCGGCAAGCTGCGCCACTGCCGCAGCGACCTCGACGCCGCACTGGAGCTCGGCCTCGTCACGCCCGAGCAGGTCGCCGAGGCCAATGGCCTCTCGATGGAGCAGGGCCGCCTCCCCGAGGCGATCCTCCTGGAGACGGGTGGCGTCTCGCCCGAGGGCTTGGCCCGCGCCGTCTCCGAGCGCCACGGCATCGAGCTGATCGACCTCTCGAGCTTCAAGCTCGACTTCACCGCCGCCAACCTGATCGATCCGGCCGCCGCCAAGCGCTACGAGGCGCTGCCGGTGAAGATGATCTCCGACCGCGTCGTGATGGTCGCGATGGTCGATCCGGCGAACATCATCGTCCTCGACGACATCTCGCTGATGACGGGCCTCGACGTCCGTCCGGTCGTCGCCTCCCGCGAGGACATCGCCCAGGCGATCTCCCGCCTCACGCGCCTCGACGACGTCGTCTCCGGCGACGGGGTCGATGAGCTCGACGAGAGCGCCACCGACGGCGGGGTCGTCGACCTGCGCGGTGGCGTCGACGACGCCCCGGTCATCAAGCTCGTCAACCAGGTGATCGCCCAGGCCGTCGAACGCGGCGCCTCCGACATCCACCTCCAGGCCGGCGAGTTCGGCATGCGCGTGCGCTACCGCGTGGACGGCGTGCTCGTCGACGCGGCGGACGTCCCGAAGAAGATGGCCGCCGGCCTCGTGAGCCGCGTCAAGATCATGGCCACGCTCGACATCGCCGAGCGCCGCATCCCGCAGGACGGCCGCATCTCGCTGTCGATCGACGGCCACAAGCTCGACCTGCGCGTCGTGACCCTCCCGTCGGTGCACGGCGAGGCGGTCATCATGCGCATCCTCGACAAGTCGAGTGTCGTGATGGACCTCGACATCCTCGGCATGCGCGAGGAGGAGCGGAACCGCTTCGAGACCGGCTTCCACCAGGCCTACGGCGCCGACCTCGTGACCCGACCGACCGGCGCCGGCAAGACGACCACGCACTACGCCGCGCTCGGCGCGATCAACACGCCCGAGAAGAACATCATCACCATCGAGGACCCGGTCGAGTATCAGCTCGCCGGCGTCAACCAGGTGCAGGTCAACCCGAAGGCCGGCCTCTCGTTCGCGACCGGCCTGCGCGCCCTCATGCGCGCCGACCCGGACGTGATCATGGTCGGCGAGATCCGCGACAAGGAGACCGCCCAGATCGCGATCGAGTCGGCCCTCACCGGCCACCTCGTGCTCTCCACGCTGCACACGAACGACGCACCGTCGGCCGTCTCGCGTCTGATGGAGATGGGCATCGAGCCGTTCCTGATCGCCTCGTCGGTCGAGACCGTCGTCGCCCAGCGCCTCACGCGAAAGCTGTGCAAGCACTGCAAGGTCGAGACGGAGCTGTCCGTCGAGGTCCTGCGGGTCAACGGCTTCGAGCGCGATGAGCCGCTGAAGGCTTGGGAGGCCAAGGGCTGTTCGCGCTGCGGCCACTCCGGTTACAAGGGCCGGATGGGCCTCTACGAGGTCATGTCGGCCTCCGACGAGATCCGCGACATGATCACCGCCCGCGCCACCGCCGACGAGATCGGGGCCGCGGCACGCGGCAACGGCATGCGCACGCTGCGCGACGACGGCATCGCGAAGGTCGAGATGGGCCTGACCTCCATCCAAGAGGTCGCTCGCGTCTGCGGCACCACCTAGGCCGGCGTCCTCCGACGGGCCCACTGCCCGTCGGCAACGCGCCGACCAGTCTTACGCCCCGCCGAAACTCGGGGCAAACCATTCAAGAAACCCCCTGAAACGCCGAGTTACTGACCGTGGACTTCGATTTCGCCGACCTGCTGATGGAGACGCTCCGACGCCGCGCGTCGGACCTGCATCTCACCGCTGGAGTGCCGCCGCTCGTGCGCGTCCGCGGTCGACTGCAGCCCCTCGAGGGGCATCCGCGTCTGTCCCCGACGGACACGCGGGAGATCATCTACTCGATCCTCAACAACGACCAGCGTCAGCGCCTGGAGACGGACTGGCAGCTCGACTTCGCCTACGGCTCCTCCGGCACGGGCCGCTTTCGCGTCAACTGCTACTTCCAGCGCGGGGCCCTCGGCGCCGCCTTCCGCGTGATCCCGAGCGACATCGCCACGCTCGAGCAGCTCAGCCTCCCGCCGGTCCTCAAGGACATGACGGAAAAGCCGCGTGGTTTCGTGCTCGTCACGGGCCCGACGGGCTCCGGCAAGTCGACCACCCTCGCCGCGATGATCAACGAGATCAACATCACGCGCGACGAGCACATCATGACGGTCGAGGACCCGATCGAGTTCCTGCACCGCCACAAGAAGTGCATGGTCAACCAGCGTGAGATCGGCGCCGACGCCCCGAGCTTCTCGCTCGCCCTGCGCGCGGCACTGCGTCAGGACCCGGACGTGATCCTGGTCGGCGAAATGCGCGATGCGGACACCGCCCAGGTTGCGCTGCGGGCGGCGATGACCGGCCACCTGGTGCTGTCCACCCTGCACACCAACGACGCCGCTTCCACCCCGGTGCGGCTGCTCGACATGGGCGTGCCCGCCTTCATGGTGGCAACCTCGGTGCAGGGCGTGCTGGCGCAGCGACTGGTGCGC
>JAURVW010001189.1 GCA_030655275.1 Solirubrobacteraceae bacterium | reverse complement strand
CGCCGGCGGGAGAACTCCGCCTGGGTCATGAACTGCGGCGTCGCGGGATCTGCCATGCGACCGTTACCCCGTTACCCGTTACCCTGCGTTACCGGGTTTTCGGACCCTGACGCTAGAAACATTGGGGGCCCCGACCACCCGTATAGGGTTGGAGGCCCCAGGGTCCCCGCAGCTCTGATGGATCGTATGCAGCCCCTCAGGAGATCAGTGAACCGAAGACTGCTAAGCAAGGGCTGGATGGTGTGCCCGGTAATTTCTACCGAGTGCTCTTGGGCAAATGGATCGTCAGGCTATGGTTCACGGCTACTTTTCCGCCCCGGGTAACGAGGTAATTCGCGCTGTAAGTTCCCGGCGTCCACCCGATGCTCGGTCGCTTGCGACCAATGAATAGCATAGCCTGCGCACGGGGTCGGGCAAGTGCAGGCTCGGTTTTCTCTGCGAGAACCGTTCCTTCCGGTCCCTTTAAGACGAAGGACTGGGTATCCCCCTCGTCTAGGCCAATGGCTCGCACCCATGCCACGAGCGCATTTGGATCGCCACTAGCATTAGCCACGGTCGCCGCATCGATCGCGGCCATCGTAACAGGACCATCCGAGAAACCTGAGTTGAGGATCGTGCCCGCTTTGTAGGTGAGACCTTCGTGTAACGCCGGATCCCAGAGGCTATCGGCCAGCCGTACGGGTTCTATTGAACAGGATTGCGAAGACAGAGAAAACGGGTCTACCGTGGCACCATCGCGGCGTACGGTGAAGTGGAGGTGAGGGAACTCGCTCGCACCGGACAGCCCCGCCTGGCCAATTCCCTGCCCTGCTTTCACAGTGTCTCCAGGGCGTGGCTGCACACTTCCCTTGGCAAGATGACAGTATTGGGTCTCGTAGCCATCGCGATGGGCGATCACGAGACCATTGCCGCATTCTACGCCAGCTACTTTTGCTATGCCTGTTTCGCGTACAGAGACATCTACGGCATCATTTCGGACGCGTAGCACTTTCCCGTCTGCAGCGGCCCGGACGACTCCTAGCGGGCTCGCTTCCGCAACGATCGACGGCAGACGAATGTCGGTTCCGTCATGGCCGTCGTATGAGCGACTGCTGCAGGTATAGTCGGTTGCCTCACGAGAGGG
>JAURVW010001178.1 GCA_030655275.1 Solirubrobacteraceae bacterium | reverse complement strand
TCAGGTCCGCGACGGCCGTGTCGTTCGTGACGACCATCCCGCCCTCGCCGGTGGCGAGCTGCTTGTTGGCGTAGAACGCGAAGACGGCCGAATGGCCGCGGCCGCCGACGGCGGACCCATCGGCGTGGGTGGCGCCGAGCGCCTCGCAGGCGTCCTCGACGATCGGCAGGCCGTGGCGCTCGAGGGCGGGCGTGTCGGCCGGGTAACCGAAGATGTGGACCGGCAGGAGGGCCTTCGTCCTCGGACCGATCGCATCGGCCGCGGCGTCGACGTCGAGATTCAGCGTGATGGGGTCGATGTCGACGAACTTCGGGACGCCGCGCTCGAAGAGGATCGAGTTCGCGCTCGCGATGAAGCTCAGCGGTGAGGTGACGACCTCGTCGCCCTCCCCCACGCCCGCGGCCCGGAGGGCCAGGTGCAGGCCGGCGGTGCCGCTCGAGACGGCCCGGCCGTGCGTGACGCCGACGCGGGCCGCGAGGCCCGCCTCGAAATCGAGGGTCTTCTGCCCGAGCGAGAGCTGCCCGGAGTCGAGCACCTCCATCACGAGGCGCTTCTCCTCGTCGCCGATGACGGGCTGCGCCATCGGGATCTTGTCGGTCGCGGGTGTGGTCATGCGGTGGTCGCAGCCTCGGTCGGCTCAGGCAGGGCGGGCGGTTCGGCGCCGGCGATCGCGATCGGATCGGGGTCGGGACCCGGCGTGGTCGCGGCGCGCGGCTGGATCGCGTAGGCGAGTGAGTCCACGAGCGCCTGCCAGGATGCCTCGATGAGGCTGGTCGAGACGCCGATCGAGCCCCACGTGCGCTCACCGTCGGAGGCGTCGACGAGGACGCGGGTGGTCGCGTCGGTGGTCTTCTCCGCATCCAGGATGCGGACCTTGAAGTTGACGAGCTCGATGTCGGCGACGTGCGGGTGCACCTCGCTGATCGCGTCGCGGAGGGCGGCGTCGAGCGCGTTGACGGGGCCGTTGCCCTCGGCCGTGCGGATCACGCGCTGCCCCTCGACGACCATCTTCACCGTCGCCTCCGTGGAGAGGATGCCGTCGGCGCGGCGCTCGGCGATCACCCGCCAGGACTCGAGCTCGCACAGCTGCGTGTACTGGCCGGTCTCGCGGCGCAGCAGCAGCTCGAACGACGCGTCGGCGGCCTCGTATTGGTAGCCCTGGTGCTCGAGCTCCTTCACGCGCTGCAGGATGCGCTCGGCGTCGCCGTCGACCAACTCGAGACCGGCCTCGTCGGCCTTCTCGAGCACCGTTGCGCGGCCGGCGAGCTCGGAGATCACGAGCTCGCGCTCGTTGCCGACCGCCGACGGGTCGACGTGCTCGAAGGTGGAGGCATCGGTGCGGACGGCTGCGATGTGCAGGCCGCCCTT
>JAURVW010001174.1 GCA_030655275.1 Solirubrobacteraceae bacterium | reverse complement strand
GCCGCGGCCTTGGCATCGGCTTCGTGCTCGCGGATCCAGCGCGCGAAGTCGCGGGCCTCGCGCGCGGAGGGGAAGATGAACACGGGAGCGCGCTGCATCGACTCCTTCACGACCGTCGTCGTCACGCCGCCGGCGAGCTTCACGAGCTTCATGCCGCGGTTGTAGGAGGCGACGAGCGTGCCCTCGGTGGTCGCGAGGGGTACGTAGAACTCGCCCTTGGCATGCTCGCCGTCGACGAGTAGCGGGCCCGCGATCCCGATCGGCACCTGGGCGACGCCCGTGAAGTGCTCGATGTTGCCGGGCAGCGCGGCCGGATCCTGACTGAAATGGCCGACGTGCTTGAGTGATGCACCGGTCTGCTCGGCGACGAACGCGCGACGGGCCTCGGCGGCCTCGGCGGTGTGGTCGTCGGTGGCGCGCGGGATCTTCGGAAGGCTCATCGCAGAGGCCAGTCTCGCGGGTCCGGCGTCGGCGTCGTCGTCTGGCGACCGAACCAGCTTCAGTCCCAGCTGCGCAGGTGCCCGTGATGGGCACCGTTCGTGCCCGGGGGTGCCCGGTTCTGGCGTGCCGACGCTCATCCGCGCCACGCGCCCACGCCGTATGGGTGGCATGCCCCGTCCGAGCACCTCCACGCCCTCGTCCACCCGTCCCCTGCGCGCCTCCTCGAAGCAGCGTCGCGCCCGTCGTCTCCTGGTCGCGGCGCTGGGAGCCTCGGCACTCGCGCCTGCCGCCGCCTCGGCCGCGACCGATCCGGCGCCCATCGTCCCGGTGCCGTCGGTCGACGTGCAGCGCTACCTCGGCGACTGGAAGCAGGTCGCGGCGATCCCGCAGTGGTTCGAGGCGCTGTGCGAACGCGACGTGACCGCGAACTACGTCCTGCGCCCCGATGGCGCCGTCGGCGTGAAGAACGTCTGCAAGGGGCCGTTCGGCGCCTCGATCGTGGCCAACGGCCGCGCACGCATCCTCGACAAGACCACCAACTCGCAGCTGCAGGTGTCGTTCGCGCAGGCGTTCGGGCAGTGGTTCTACCCGAACTCGACGCCGAACTACGTGATCGTCGGCCTCGGTGCGAACTACGACTGGGCCGTCGTCGGATCGCCGGAGCGCTCCTCCGCCTTCGTCCTCTCCCGCACGGCGACGCTCACGCCGGCCCAGCGCTCGGCGGTGCTGTCGACGCTCAGCACCAACGGGTTCGACGCCTGCAAGCTCAAGACCACGAAGCAGACGGGTGGCGCCACCGCCGCAACCCCGTTCTGCCAGGGCTAGGGCTCCAGCCTTCGCGCTCTTCGCCCCGGGGTCTCGCTGCGGCGAGGTCTCGGGCCGTTTGCGTTCTGGTCGGCTCCCAGGAGTTGACCGCACTCGCGACGGCCCCTCTGGCGGGTGGCCGCGAGCGTCAACCCTCGGGAACGTCGAAGCCGGCGTCGAGGATCTTCGCGCGCGCTTCGAGCGTGGTGATCGACTTCAGGTAGGCGACGCCGAGCTTGCTGTCGGCGTCGACGTTGGTCGGCAGGCAGGCGACGACCTTTTGACCTCGCAGCGTGGCGATGGTGATCGCGTCCGTGCAGCGATTGTCGGCCTCGAGGGCGATGGCGTCGGAAGGGATCGTCGTGAGGAACACGTCGGCCTGTTCGTTGTCCTCGATCCTCGTGCGGGCCTGCGCGGGCGAGGAGAACAGGTAGACCGCGTCGGCGCTCAGGCGTGGCAGGAGTGGTCGGAGCTCCTCGGCGGCGACGACGGTCGGTTTGCCGGCCACGCGCGGGCCGGTCTCCTTCGGTTTGTCGTCGTTGCTGACGTACTGGTTGGTGGCGACGAGAAAGGCGAACACGATCGCGATCAGCCCGATCCCGCGCAGGCCGGCGCCCGTCTTCTCGGGGCCGATCCCACCGGTACGCCAGGCGCTCATCGGGGGCTCGCGGGCGCGGACGTCATCGACGCATCGGTATCACAGCCGAGCGGCGACGAAGGCGACAGGGCTCGCAGCGTCATCGCGGGCGCAGCGCGGCGGCGAGCCGGAGTTCGTAGTCGTCCTGCGGGATGAGGCGGCAGCCGAGTCGCTCGGTGTGGGGCGTGGGCAGCTGGATGTCGCACAGGTCGAA
>JAURVW010001173.1 GCA_030655275.1 Solirubrobacteraceae bacterium | reverse complement strand
GCCGACCGCACGGGTCATGGCTTTGAGGGTTCGTTGCGCGAGCATGGCCGGCGATTGTCGCGGAAAAACTCGTCCTTTCGCGCGGTGGTGAATCACGGATGCGACGCGGCGGACACCGGCGGCGCGGGGCAAGAGATGGCGCATTCGCCGACCTTCGCCTCAGCGCCCGAGCAACGCCGAGAGCGGAACCGCTTCGACGCGCTCGGCCAATCGATACCGCCGCGGGCCGGGGTAGACCACGTAGAGCGAATCGAGCCGCAGATCGTGCAGCGCGATGCGCATCGAGGGCGTCAGGGTCGGCGCGTCACCGCGCTTGATTTCGACGCCGACCCGTTGCGTGTTCTTGAACATCAGCAAGTCGAGCTCGGCACCCGCGTGCGTGCCCCAGAAGTACGCGGCATCGGGCCTCGCGATGCGCAGGATCTGGTCGAGCGCGAAGCCCTCCCAGGAAGCGCCGCTCTTCGGGTGCCGCAGCAGTGCCGGCAGGTCGGCGATGCCGAGCAGTTCGTGCAGCAGGCCCGAATCGCGCACATAGACCTTCGGGGCCTTGACCTGGCGCTTGCCGAGGTTCTCGTGCCAGGGCTGCAACTGCCGCACCAGGAATGCCTGCGTCAGCCAGTCGAGATAGCGTCGCACCGTGCTTTCGTTGACGCCGAGCGACCGCGCCGGATCGGCGGCGTTCCATGTCTGGCCGTGGTAGTGCGCGAGCATGGTCCAGAAGCGCTGCAGCGCGGGCGCCAGCGCGCCGATGCCTAGTCGCGGCAGGTCGCGCTCGACCACGGTGCGGATGAACTCACGCCGCCAAATGCGGCTGGCTGCGTCATCCGCCGCGGTGTACGAGCGCGGGAACCCGCCGCGCTGCCAGAGCGTCGTCGCGCCCGCCGCGCCGGTCTCGTCGAGCGTGAAACCACCGGTCTCGATGACCTCGATCCGGCCAGCGAGCGATTCGCTGCTCTGTCGCAGCAGGGCCGGCGAGGCGCTTCCGAGCACGAGGAAACGCGCCGGCGCACCCGGGCGATCGATCAGCACCCGGAGCACCTTGAAGAGTTCGGGCGCATGCTGGATCTCGTCGATCACGACGAGCCCGCGCAGGTCGCGCAGCGCCGTCATCGGTTCGGCGAGCTGGGCTTCGACCTGC
>JAURVW010001171.1 GCA_030655275.1 Solirubrobacteraceae bacterium | reverse complement strand
CGCTCCCGGCGGGCGATTCGAAGGCCCCCTCGCCCCCACCCTCGACGCCATCGGCCCGTCGGCTGCGCCCGTCCGCGTTCCGGCGCCCGGGCTGCGCTTCTCCCGCTCGCCCCTCGCCGAGCCGGGGCGCGCCCCGAACACGGGCGTCGACGACGCGGTCCTGAACGACCCCGACGCCCGCTGGCCCCAGCGCACCTGATCAGGGCGGCTCCCCGCAGGGCCGGCCGAAGCTGATCGCCATCCGATCGCGGCGGCGTTCGCGACCGCACACGAGGGGCGCCGCGGATAGCCTGCCGCCGATGGCGCACGCAGCGTTTCGGAAACTCGCCGTCTGCGCCCTGGGCGCGGTCGCCCTCGTCACCGCCGCTGCGCCGGCAGCCGGCGCCCACGATGCGCCGATGCCGCTCGGGGAACGGCACGGTCACCTCGACCACCAGCCCTGGGTGATGGTGCACTGGCTGCCCTTCGACGAGCGCGAAGCCGAGGTAGCCCTCGGGCTCGAGCGCGGCCAGCTCGCCGCGTTCCTCTACGACGACCACCACACCATCGCGCAACTCGCCGTCGCCCGTGGCATCGACTTCGAGACGCTCGTCGCCCGGCTCGCGGCCTGGAGCGACGCGGTGCCGACTGCGGTCCCGCGCACGGAGATCGAGCAGCGGATCCGGCTCGTGCTCGTGAGCGGACACCTCGCGCAGCACGTCCTCGGGCACGTGTTCCACGGATCGGCTCGCACGACGTTCCTGGCCGACGCCGCCTCGCTGACGCCAGCGGCGTGGGCGCGGGCCCGGCAGCGCGGACGGTCCGCCGCCGAGCTCGTTCGTCGCGGTGGCGGTGACCCGGTCGCCGTGGAGGCTGCGTTGCGCGAGCAGTTCCTCGCGCGCCAGGCGGATAGCGTCTCGCGCGGCGAGACCCCGGCCTCGCAGGGCGACCGGCTCGCAGCGCGGCAGAACGAGCAGCTCCACTGCTGGCTGACCCGACCCACGCAGCGCCTCGACGCCGCAGCGCCCTACGGGCGCGCCTATCTCAGGCACGCCCCGGCGCACACGGCCACAGACGTGCCGGCCACGCGGCGGGCGCAGCGCGTCGAGGAACGCGCGATCGCGCGCGGACTCGCGGGCCTGCCGGCCAGCTGCTGGCCCCACCCGGCGCCGTTCACGGGCGACCCGGGCGCCCCGCTCGGCCGTGCGGCGCTACGAGCACTCGCCAAGCTTCCGGTCGAAGACGCGCTGACGTCGCCGTCGCCGACGTCGTCGCATCATCACGTGATGTAGGACCGGCTCAGGCCACCGCGACCGTGGCCGGGACCGCCAAACGGCGGACACCGCCGGCGAACGGGCGCTACGACCGAGCCGATGGTGCCCGCCGCCGCCGGCTCGCCTAGCTCAGCAGGCTCTGTAGATGCTGCGCGGCACCATTGACGTCGCCACTGCTCGTCGGCAGGGAGAAGGTGCGCACGCGGTCGCCACCATCGAAGCCGAACCGGCCGCGCTTGTCGATCTCCACCAGCACGCCGGTCTCCTGGGGCGTCGTGACGAACGTGATCTCGACCTCCTTGATGCGGCCCTGGCCATGGAACTCGTACTCGGCATAGACGCCGAGCTGCCCGTGCAGGTGGCCGGCCTTCGCGTTGCCCTCCTCGAGGTCGCCGCCCTTGAGGCCGAAGCCGAGGCCGCTCATGGCCCCGAGCACGGCGAGGTGTGCCGGGAGCGCGGAGACGGTCACGGCATCGAAGTCGGAGGCATCGCGCGCCGAAGCGATGTCGAGACGGGTGCGGAGCCCGAGCTTGATGCCCGGGAAGTGCGTGCCGCCGATGAGGTTCGGCGGGCAGTTCCACGGCACCGGGATCGAGAACGGCAACTGCAGCTGCGCGCCGGCCGCGACGAGGCCGGCGTTCGGGAGGTCGACCTTGCCGAACTGCTTGTTGATCTTGTATTCGTGGTCGTCGGTCTCGCGCTCGGCTACGCACTCGAAGGAGAGCTTGAGGCCGCGCATGTCCTGCTCGCGGTCGCCGCCGACGATGTTGACCTGGCCCGTGAGCGACCCGCCCGGCTCCACCGAGGGGTTCGCCAGGACAGCGTCGACCGAGGCTCCACCGACGCCGAAGGCGTCCTTCATCTTCTTGAACATGACCGCAGTCTGACCGCAAACGCGCCACCCAGGCGCAGGTTCTCGACACCTTTTCCCAAACGGACCGTGGTCCACTGGGCGCTGAGCCCAGTGGACCACGGTCCGGTTGAGGGGTGGGGGTGGTTGGGGCTTTGGCGATGGTTGCGGATCTGGCCTCCTGGCGACGGCGATTCGTTGCCTCTGGTTGAAACCGAGCAATTGTTCGGTATGTTTCTTCGCCATGAGCACCACGCCTACCCTTCGCGACCTCGCCGGCGTCACCGACGCCCGCCACCTGACCGAGGACCAGCAGGCGTTGGCCGATGCCGTCGCCGACTTCTGCGCGGGCGAGGCCGGAACCCGCGAGCAGCGCGAGCACCATACGAAGGGCCGCACCACCCTCCACTCCGACCCTCTCTACCGCCAGGCCGCAGAACTCGGCTACGTCGGCGCTCCTCTCCCCGAGGCGTACGGCGGCTCGGGCGGCGGCGCCGTCGAGCTCTGCGTGTTGCTGGAGGAGACGACCTACGGGCGCGCGCCGATCGAGGGCGTCGCGGTCACGATGATCGTCGCCGGCGCCTACGAGCGGTTCGGCACCGAGGCCCAGAAGACCGACGTCCTCAGCCGCATCGCCGAGGGCGACGTGTTCGCGATCGCGATGTCCGAGCCGGGCTCGGGCTCCGATGTGGCGAGCATGCGCTGCAAGGCCATCGTCGAGGGCGACGAGATCGTGCTCAACGGCCACAAGACGTGGATCACCTGCGCCGCACACTCCTCCGAGATCCTCGTGATCGCACGGTCCTTCGAGGGCGACCGCAAGCACGACGGCCTCACGATGGTCTCGGTCCCGCGCGACACCCCCGGCGTCGAGATCCGCCCGATCTCCACCATGGGCGGCGACGAGCAGTGCGACGTGTTCCTCACCGACGTGCGCGTGCCCTCCAGCCAGATCCTCGGCGACGTCGGCGCGGGCTGGGGTCAGCTCGTCGCCGGGCTCAACGTCGAGCGACTGATCATCGGCGCCGTGATGCTCGGCCTCGCCCGCCGCGCCTTCGACGACGCCCTCGCCTACGTGCGCGAGCGTGAGCAGTTCGGCAAGAAGATCGGCAGCTTCCAGTCGCTCAAGCACAACGTCGCCGACCTCGCGACGGAGCTGCGCTGCTGCGAACTCCTCGTGTACGACGTCGCCCGCAAGATCGATGAGGACCCCTCCCGTCTGCTGCCGCGTGAGGCGTCGATGGCCAAGCTCAAGGTGACCGAGGTGGTCAAGCGCGTCGCCCTCGAGGGTATGCAGATGATGGGCGGCTACGGGTACGCCACCGAATACGACATGGAGGCCTACCTGCGCCAGGCCGTGGTCTCGACGATCTACGGCGGGACCAACGAGATCCAGCGCGACATCATCGGCGCCACCTACGGCCTCTGACGGGCGCAACCGGTTTCAGGCACGCTGCGTAGTCTTAGGGCGTGGCCACCCGCCCCACCTCCCACCGCGCCCGTGGACTCGCTCGCCGCGATGCGTTGCTGCGGGCCGCCGTCGAGATCGTCGCCGAGCGCGGCGTCGGCGGCGCGACCCACCGGGCGATCGCCGAGCGGGCGGGCGTCCCGCCGTCGACGACGACCTATTTCTTCGCCTCGATCGACGAGCTTGTGCTCGAGGCGCTGCGCCACTTCACCGACCTCCGCGTCGAGCAGCTCTCCGGTCTCGCGACGATGCTCGCCGATCAGCACTCGAGCCCGGAGGAGACCGCGCGCCTGTTCGCCGAGATCCTCTGCGCGGCGCCTCCGCAGCACGAGATCGCGCAGTTCGAGGCCTACCTCGACTCGAGCCGGCGCGGCGGCGACGACCGCCACGCCGTCGTGGAGATCCTCGAGGCGTTCGAGTCGGTCGCCGTCGCGGCGCTCAAGGCGAACGGCACCCCGAACCCGGAGCTCGTGGCGCCCATCTTCGTGAGCCTGGCCGACGGCTACGGCCTGCGCCGGTGCGTACTGGGCGAGTCGCTCGATCCCCGCCCGCTCGCCGACGCGTTCCACAGACTCTTCCTCTCCTACGCCGACTCACCGCCGACCGTCTGAACCATCAGGCGGCGCGGGCGGCGAGCCTGCGCCGGGTCAGGCGGAGCGGGCGGCGAGCCTGCGCGCGAGCGCCTCGGTGAGCTCGACCGTCGCGGAGACCGTCTCGTAGTCGAGGTTCTCGGGCGTGTCGGTCATCAGGTGGTAGTTCGACGGCGCACGCCACGGAGCGAGCGACACGAGCGCCACGGTCGGGAACCGCTGGCGGCTGAAGACGATCGCGTCGGTGCTGAAGCGCGACCGCAGCCCA
>JAURVW010001170.1 GCA_030655275.1 Solirubrobacteraceae bacterium | reverse complement strand
GGAACAGGTCGGCCTTCAGCAACGCGCCCATTGCGGGGCGGGCCCGGCGCCAGCTCGTCGCGGCGTCCTTGAAGACCATGTGGCAGGTTTCGTTCAAACGCCCCGGGTGCGGCGGCCGGCCGGCGCGCACCCAGTCGCGTTGCGCGCGGCCGCCGTTCCAGGCGTTGGTCGTGAAGCCGAGCACCTCGCTCGCGACGCCGGCCTGTTCGAGCGCGCGCACCAGCACGTCGACCAGCACCGCGAGCGACTCGATGTGCTCCTTCATCGAGCCCGAGCAGTCGATCAGGATCGTGACGAGGCAATCGGCGCGCGGCTCGTCGCGCTCGATGCGGAAGAGCCGGCGCTCGGTCGGCGAGGCGATCAGTTGCGCGAGGCGCCGGCCGTCGATGTGGCCTTCTTCCTGGCCTCCGTCCCAGCCGTCGCGCGCGGGCACGGCGAGCAGCGCCTTCAGGTCGCGCGCGAGGTGGGCGATGTTGACGCCGAGGCCGGCGATGCGCTGGTCGAGGCGCTCGCGGTTCTTCTTCAACGCGTCGGCGCGCACCAGGCTCGCGGCCGCGACCTCGCGGTCGTAGGCGGTCGTGAACACGCGGTAGCCGTCGCTCGCGCCATCGAGCACGAGGCTGCGGCCCGAGACCGCGAGCGCGACGCCGTCGTCGATCTCTTCGCCGCTGTCGAGCAGCAGCGAGAACGCAGCCCAGGCGTCTTCGTCGAGGTTGACGTCGTCGACGCGGTTCTCCTCGTCGGCCGAGCGCAGCATCTCCGCGATGATCCGTGCGACCGCGCGCGCGTGTTCGGCATAGGCAGCCTGGTCGTCGCGCGTGCGTTTCAGGCCGCCCAGCGCGTGGCCGATCAGCGGGCTGAGGTTGGCGCGCGTCGCCTCCAGCATGTCTTCGGTCTCTTCGACGATGCGGTCGCCGGTGACACGCGACCGTGCGACCTGCGCGACGGCGTAGAGCAGCAGGCCACGCGCGTTGTCGGTGCCGCCGGCGTGGAAGAACGCGAGCGACCAGGCTTCGAAGCGGTGCGC
>JAURVW010001167.1 GCA_030655275.1 Solirubrobacteraceae bacterium | reverse complement strand
CAGCGACAGGTCGGCAGCGACCGCGATCGCGCCGTGGGTGAGCAGGCAGACGATGAGCGCGAGCGAGCGCGTGGCGGTGCGGAGGAGCCTCATTGCGGGATTGTCGTGGGGCTTGCGCCGGCAACCGCGCGGAGGACCGGTTGCGCACCGCACCGAGCCCGAGCCCGAGCCCGAGCCCGAGCCCGACGCCAGCACGCGGTAGCGGTTCAAGTTGTGGTTCCGCTCGGTCTGCATCGACGAAGACCTGCCGTGAGGCGACGGCCGCGCGGTATTCTGTCGCGATGGTTCCTTCCCACCCCGTTAGTCCCGTGCTGCAAGTGATCGCCAGCCCACTCGAGTTGACGCCGGCCGGCGCCGCCGCGCTTGCCGCATCGGCCTTCGGCCCGTTCGAGGTCCACACCTGCGCCGGCCGCGACGAGGTGCTGACGCGCCTCGCCGAGAGCGGCTGCGATGCGCTCATCCTGCACGACGGCGAGACCGCGCTCGACATCGCCGCCGAGGCCGGCCGCGACGTTGCGATCCTCGTCGTCGCCACGGCCGAACTCGACGCCGCCGGCGTGCTCGCCTGGCTGCGCCGCGGCGCGCAGGACGTGTTGCGCACCGAAGAGCTCGAAGCCGCGACCTTGCCGCAACGCCTGCGCGCCGCGATCGAACGCAAGCGCCTCGAGCAGGACGCGCGCACCGCCTACGCGACCGACCTCGACACCGGCCTGCCGCACCAGCAGCAACTGATCGAACACATGAGCCAGTTGCTCGCGCTGCGCGAGCGCGAACCCGCGCCGATGGCGGTGCTGGCGCTCCGCATCGAGGGACTGGCGACGACCGAAGCGCGCCTCGGCCGCGACACCGCGAACGTGCTGCGGCGCAAGGTGGGCGTGCGCCTGCGCGCCGGCGTGCGCGCGAGCGACGTCGTCGCGTCGCTCGGCGACGACAGCTTCGCCGTGCTGCTGGGCTCGATCCTGACGCCGGCCGACGCCGCGCGCGTCGGCGCCAAGCTGCTCAAGTCGCTGCTCGATCCGTTCCGGGTCAGCGGCCACGAGGTGGCCGTGGCGACTGCCATCGGCATCGGCCAGTACCCGGAAGACGGCACGCAGCCCGACGCCCTGCTGCGCCGCGCCGTGGGCCTGGCCGCAGCGGCGCAGGCGCAGGGCCGCGCCGGATTCTCGAATTTCGCCGAAGCCGGCGGCGGGACTGCTGCGAACGACGAGTAGGCTGCGGGCACGCCGGGTGATCGAAGCGTACCGTTCGCCCTGAGAGGATGTAGACAAATCACCCCAGCCACGTGAGTCGCCTCAGCAGGTTGCGCGCCTGCGAGAGCCAGACCCAAGATTCGGCCACCTTGGTCGATCGGTCGTAGTGCATGAC
>JAURVW010001166.1 GCA_030655275.1 Solirubrobacteraceae bacterium | reverse complement strand
CGCCGGCTTCACCCGCCTGACCGAGGAGGAGGGCGACCTGGAGGCCGTCTCCGTCGTCGAGCGCTTCTTCGAACAGGTCGAGCAGTCGCTCCCCGAGGACGCCCGCGTCATCAAGACCATCGGCGACGAGGTGATGGTCGTCGGCTCCGACGCCGGCAAGTTGCTCGACTGGGCCGTCACCTTCCAGGGGCAGCGAGACGAGCGACCGCTCCCGCGCATCGGCGTGCACTCCGGCCCGGCGATCTTCCGCGACGGCGACTACTACGGCGGTGAGATCAACCGCGCTGCCCGGATCGTGACCCGCGGCGCCGGCGGCGAGGTCGTCGTCACCGGCACCCTGCGCGATGCCGCCCAGCTGCGGTCGTTCGAGCTGCAGTCGATTGGCAGCGTGCGACTCAAGGGCTTTGAACGGGCCGAGGAGCTCTTCGTCGTGCGCCGGGCCGCCGGCGAGGACGCGGACGGATCGTGGTGACCGGGCCGAGATCCGGCGACGAGCTCGCCGCCGCGGTGGAGGCGACGGGGCTGCTCGCGGCACCCGCCGACGGCCCGCTGCTGCTCATGTGCTCCGCCGGACGCGACTCCCACACGCTGCTCGACATCGCCGTGCGTCTGCTCGGGCCGGACGGCCTGCACGTGCTGCACGTCGATCATGGGCTGCGCGAGGCGTCGACCCAGGACGCTGCGGCGATCGTCGCGCGCTGTGAGGTGCTCGGCGTGGCGAGCTCGGTGCGCCGGGCCGGGGCACGGCCCGAGGAGGGCGGCAACCTCCACGCGTGGGCGCGAGGGCAGCGTCAGCGACTGGCCTCGGCGGAGATGGACCGGCTCGGCGCGAGGGCCGTCGCGACGGCCCACACCCGCACCGACCTCGTCGAGACGGCCCTGGGCCGCCTGGCGACGCAGCCCGGCCGGCGGGCACTGCTCTCCATGCGCGCCCGCGAGGGACAGCTCGTGCGACCGCTGCTCGGGATCACCCGCGAGGAGACGGCCGCCTACTGCCGGGCTCGCGGGATCACGTGGCGCGACGACCCGAGCAACGACGACGAGCGGTACGCCCGCGCCCGGCTGCGGCACGGGGTGGTGCCCGTCCTGCGGTCGCTCAACCCGCGGGCGGAGGACAACGTCGTTCGCACGCTCGAGGAGCTGGCCGAGGAGTCGGAGGTGCTCGACGCGCTCGTCGACGCGGAGCTGCGTCCGGCCGGACCGGGTGACGACGGCCCGTCGATCACCGCGGTGTCGCTCGACAACCTGCCGGTCCCGCTCGCGCGACTCGTGCTCCGTGAGCTGTGCGAACGGACGATGGGGCGGCCCGTGCCCCGGGCGGGATCGAGGCTCGAGGAGGTGCTGGCGCTGAGTGCGCCCGCCGGCCGGGCCGGCTTGGCCGCCGTCGATCTGGGCGGCGGCGCCCGGATCGAGCTGCGCGGCGGGGTGTACCGCTGCCGACGCTCGGAGGGGCAGGCAGCCCCGAGCGGCGGCGCCTGAGCGCTGCATCGCGGCGCCACGCGGCGGCCCGCGGCCAGATCATTTCGTCGCCCGGGCCGCGCCGTCCGTACACTCCCGCCGGTGCGTGACGCTCTGATCGGCGAAGTTCTGGTGCAGCCCGACGAGCTGGCGCGGCGAGTCCGCGAGCTCGGGGCCGAGATCAGTCGCGACTACAAGGACCGTGAGCCGGTGCTCATCGGCGTGCTCAAGGGCGCGGCGTTCTTCATCGCCGACCTCATGCGGGCGATCGAGGGTCACTGCGTCGTCGACTTCATGGCCGTCTCCTCGTACGGCTCCTCGACGGCCACCAGTGGCGTCGTGCGGATCCTGAAGGATCTCGACATGTCGATCGAGGGCCGCGACGTGCTCGTGGTGGAGGACATCGTCGACTCCGGCCTCACCCTCTCCTACCTCCTGCGCACGCTCCGGGCCCGCGAGCCGCGGTCGGTCGAGGTGTGCGCGCTGCTCACCAAACCGTCCCGCCGGCGCGTGGATCTCGACCTCAAGTACGTCGGCTTCGAGATCCCCGACAAGTTCGCCATCGGCTACGGCCTCGACGTGGAGGAGCGCTACCGCAACCTCCCCTTCGTGGCCGAGTACGGCGGCAACGTCGACGACCTCTGATCGAGGCCCGGCCGAAGGCGGTGCGTCCGTCGCCGTCGATCGCCGAAAACCGGGCACCTTCGGGCCCATGACAGGTGGCCGGAAGTGCACGGCCCGGAGCACATGTCCTGCTACGCTCGCGTTCTGGCCAAACAGGCCGAGAAAGTAGTACATGCAGCGTTTCCTGAAGACCCCGATCCTCGCCCTCGTGATGGTGGTCCTCGTCGCGCTGTTCGTCTCGCGTCTGGGGACGCAGTCGAGCAGCACCGAGAAGATCTCCTACGCGAAGTTCACCCAGCAGCTGGCGGCGGGGGACATCAAGTCCGTCGACGTCAAGAACAAGGACGCGACCATCCAGGTCACGCCGAGCGATCCGAAGGCCGACAAGTACCAGGTCGGGTTCGCCCCGGCCTACGGCGATGAGCTGACGAAGGTCCTGGCCGACGCCGAGTCGTCCAAGAAGATCTCGGACTACAACATCGAGGGCACCCGCACGAGCCCGTGGGTCACGATCCTCTCGACGCTGATCCCGATCATCATCTTCCTGGGCTTCTGGCTCCTGATCATGAACCAGATGCAGGGTGGTGGCGGTCGCGTCATGCAGTTCGGCAAGTCGCGTGCCAAGCGCATGTCGGTCGACTCGCCGAAGATCTCCTTCCGTGATGTCGCCGGTGCCGACGAGGCCGTCGAGGAGCTGCACGAGATCAAGGAGTTCCTCGAGAACCCGCGCAAGTTCCAGGCGCTCGGCGCCCGGATCCCGAAGGGCGTCCTGCTCTTCGGACCCCCTGGCACCGGCAAGACCCTCCTGGCCCGCGCCGTCGCCGGTGAGGCCGGCGTGCCGTTCTTCTCGATCTCCGGTTCGGACTTCGTCGAGATGTTCGTCGGCGTCGGCGCCAGCCGCGTCCGCGACCTCTTCGAGCAGGCCAAGCAGAACAGCCCCTGCATCATCTTCATGGACGAGATCGACGCCGTCGGTCGCCATCGTGGCGCCGGCATGGGCGGCGGTCACGACGAGCGCGAGCAGACGCTCAACCAGCTGCTCGTCGAGATGGACGGCTTCGAGATGAAAGACAACATCATCCTCATCGCCGCCACCAACCGTCCCGACATCCTCGACCCGGCGCTGCTGCGCCC
>JAURVW010001165.1 GCA_030655275.1 Solirubrobacteraceae bacterium | reverse complement strand
GCGCACCGTGAGGGTGTTGCCGATGTACGGCGGGTTGGTCTCCACGACCGCCTGCTCCACGAGGCCAGCGGTCTCGAGCTCGCGGTGCGGCTCCGTGAGCATGCGGGCGGAGATGTCGCCGATCGACTCGACGTACTCGTTGAACCGCTGCGCGCCGAGGAGGGCGGCGTAGAGGATCGAGAGCTGCCAGCGCCGCTCGAGGAGGGCCGCCGTCTGGCGGACCTCCTCGGGGACGGGTTCACATCTACGACAGCGCGACATCGCGGGCCGGGTGCACCGAGTTGGCTTCGAGGGCGATCTCGAGCACCTCGGCGACGGTCATCACCGGGTGGAACGTGACCACGTCGCGGACGTCCTGCGGGATGTCGTCGATGTCGCCGCGGTTGCGCTCGGGGACGACGACGTCGGTCAGGCCGGCCGCATGCGCTGCCAGTGCCTTCTGCTTCAGGCCGCCGATCGGGAGGACCCGACCCTGCAGCGTGACCTCGCCCGTCATGCCCACAGTGTGCTTGACGGGGCGGCCGGTGAGCAGCGACGTCAGGGCGGTCACCATGGTCACGCCCGCCGAGGGCCCGTCCTTGGGGATCGCGCCGGCCGGCACGTGCACGTGGAACTCGCGATCCTCGAACGCGCTCGCCGGGATGCCGAGCTCGTCGGCGTGGCCGCGCACGTAGGAGAGCGCGATCCTCGCGGACTCCTTCATCACGTCGCCGAGCTGGCCGGTGAGCACGAGCCCGCCGCTGCCCTTCATCTCGGTCGACTCGATGAACAGCACGTCGCCGCCCGCGCCGGTGACCGCGAGGCCGGTCGCCACACCGGGAACCGCCGTGCGGACCGCGGACTCCTGGAACACACGCTGGCGGCCCAGGGCGTCGCGGACGACGTCGATGTCGATCGTGACCGGGGCCTCGATCTGCTCGGACGCGATCTTCGTCGCCGTCTTGCGCAGGACCGTCCCGAGCTTGCGCTCCAGGTTGCGGACGCCGGCCTCGGCCGTGTACTCGGCGATGATCGACGACAGCACGCCGTCGCTGACGACCACCTCATCGTCCCTCAGGCCGTTGCGCGCCGTCTGGCGGGGCCACAGGTAGCCCTTGGAGATCGCGAGCTTCTCGGCCTGCGTGTAGCCGTCGAACGCGATCACCTCCATGCGGTCGAGCAGCGGGCCGGGGATCGTGTCGGCCTGGTTGGCCGTCGCGATGAACATCACCTCGGAGAGGTCGAGCTCGAGATCGAGGTAGTGGTCGCGGAACGAGTGGTTCTGCGCGGGGTCGAGCACCTCGAGCAGGGCCGCCGACGGATCGCCGCGGTAGTCCGCACCGACCTTGTCGACCTCGTCGAGCAGGATCACCGGGTTCATGGTGCCGGCGTCCTTGAGGGCGCGGACCAGACGACCCGGGAGCGCGCCGACGTACGTACGCCGGTGGCCACGGATCTCCGCCTCGTCGCGGACGCCGCCGAGGCTCATGCGCACGAACTCACGTCCGGTGGCACGGGCGATCGACTCGCCGATCGAGGTCTTGCCGGTGCCGGGAGGGCCGATGAGCGTGAGGATCGCACCCGACTTGCGATCGGCCTCGATGCCCCGGTCCTGCCGCAGCTTGCGCACGGCCAGGTACTCGGTGATGCGGTCCTTCACGTCGTCCAGGCCGGCGTGGTCGGCGTCGAGCACCTCGCGGGCGCCCTTCGGGTCGAGGGTCTCCTCGGAGGTCTTGCCCCACGGCACGTCGAGGAGCACGTCGAGGTAGGTGCGGATCGTGCCGGACTCGGCCGACTGCTCGCCCATGCGCTCGAGGCGCGAGAGCTCCTTCAGGGCCTGCTTCTCGACCTCCTCGGGCATCGCGGCCTCGGCGATCTTGGAGCGGTACTCCTCGATCACGGAGGTGTCGTCTTCGTCGAGCTCCTTGCGGATCGACTCCATCTGCTTGCGCAGGAAGTACTCGCGCTGTTGCTGGTCGGCGCCCTGCTGGACGTCGTCGCGGATGCGCTTGCGCACCTGCATCTCGGCGAGGCGCTCGCGCTGGAGGCGCACGGCCGTCTCGAGGCGCTCGGTCACGTCGACCTTGCGCAGGAGCTCGACCTTGTCGTCGTAGGAGAGATCGGGGGAGTAGCCGGCGGAGTCGGCCAGGGCGCCCGGCTCGACGATCGCCCGCAGGTAGGCGGCGATGCGGCCGTCGTCACCGCGCAGCTCGAGGATCTCCTCGACCACCGCGCGGTACTCGCGCTCGAAGCCGCGGGTCTTGCCGTCGACGGGGATGTCGTCCGGCTTCTCCTCGACCTCGACGAGCAGCTCGCCGCCGGGGCCGGTGTGGCCGGCGCCGATCAGCGCGCGGTGCACGCCGGAGACGGTGACGGCCTTGCCGCCGCCCGGGAGCCGCACGTGTTCGACGACGTTGGCGATGGTGCCGACCTCGAGGAACTCGCCGTCGTGGCGCGGGACCAGGACGACACGCTCGTCGTCGCCGACCTCGATCGTGAGCGTGAGACCCATGTTCGGGAAGACCACCACGTCATCGAGCGGGATCAGTCTCAGGTTCTTGGTTGTCATCTTGCTACGAGTCCTCAGCAGGTTACGTTTAGTAACTTGAGCCTAGCCGCATCAGATTTACTCGTGATGGTCTGTCCGATCATTGGCGCGTAAGCGCTCACCACGCCCCCAAATCGCAAACGGACCGTGGTCCACTGGGCCCACAGCCCAGTGGACCACGGTCCGTTTGATGGTTGAGACGCTCGACGCGTCTTTGCCGTCGGGCGGTAAGTCGGGGCTCAGGCGGCGAGGGCCGCGAGGAGGAAGTCGGCCATCTCGTCGCGGGCCTCGGCGGCCTCGGGGAGGTGCGGCTGGGTGTTGAACGCGTGCCAGAGGTTCTCCCACACGCGCAGCTCGGTCCGGACGCCGGCGCGGCGGAGTCTCCAGTAGAGGCGGGTGCAGTCGGAGAGGAAGGCGTCGCGCGTGCCCGTGGTGAGCATCGTCGGCGGGAAGGAGGCGTCGTAGTCGGCGTAGATCGGCGAGACCAGTGGGTCGTCGAGAGGCGCGTCACCGGCATAGAGGGCCTCGCCGGCGAGGAGGTCGTCGCGGTGGAGCAGGACCGGGTCGCGGCCGTCGTTGGCGAGGCGACTGTCGCCCTGGCCGGTGAGGTCGGTGGCTGGGGTGAACAGTCCGAGCGCCACTGGCGCCGGAAGGCCCTCCTGCCGGATGCGATGGGTGAGGCTGACCGCCATGTTCCCTCCGGCCGACACGCCGAAGATCACCCACGGCCCGCCGAGCTCGGCCGTCAACGCACGGTAGGCGGTGAGCGACTCCTCGATGGCGACCGGGAACGGTGCGTCGGGCAGGAGCGAGTAGTCGACGGAGAGGACCGGGATCCGGAGGCGGTCGGCCATGAGGACCGAGGTCATGTCGTTCGCGACGCCGCCGATCCAACCACCGCCGTGGAGGAAGTGTGCGTGCGCGGCTGGCTCGGGGGCGTGGGGGAGGTCCATCCCTTGCTCGGGCGTAGCCGCGGCCGTGCCGTCGCCCGCCGGGACGGCCGAGCGCACGTCGACCACCCGTACGCCGCCGGCGAGCCGCTCGGTGGCGACCACGTCGAGGCGCCTCGCAAGCTCGGCGATCACGGGCGCACGGGCGGCCGACTCCGCCGCGCGGGCGGCGCGGACCTCCTCGGCCGTCGCCGAGCCCGACTGCCTCGGGTAGGGCGGGGCGTCGAGGATCGCCTGCGCCTCGGGGCTGAGTGGATCGGGCTGGGCGGGAAGGTCGGCCATGACGCCAGCGTAGGCTGCGGACATGGCTGGCAAGGCGACTCCCGCGACCCGCGTCGCGACCCAGGCGAAGATCGCGTTCACGGTGCACGAGTACGACCACGATCCGTCGAACGAATCGTTCGCCCTGGAGGCCGTCGACGCGCTCGGGATCCCCGCCGACCGGGTCTTCAAGACACTCATCGTGCTGCGCGACGACAAGCCGACCGTCTGCGTCGTTCCCGCCGATGCCACCCTCGATCTCCACACCCTCGGCAAGCGCACGGTGATGTCGCCGACCGATCGCGCCGAGAAGGTGACCGGCTACGTCGCCGGAGGGATCAGCCCGCTCGGCCAGCGCCGGCCGCTGCCGACGCTCGTCGACGACAGCGCCATGCGGCACGAGACCGTCTTCGTGAGTGCCGGCCGGCGCGGGCTCGAGATCGAGCTCGCCCCGGCCGACCTGGTCGCGTTGACGAAGGCGGAGGTCAAGACCATCCGCCGCGGCGCCCACTGACCCCTCGACGTTCGCGCGCCCCCGCAAATGTGACTCCGTGCGGCCCCGGTAGC